>CAZOSU010000069.1:0-7631 GCA_964582515.1 uncultured Acetatifactor sp.
GCAGAACGTGGGTGGTGCGGATGTATACGGACTCCTTCCTGATGATGACATTCATTTAAACGGATGGTTCGCAGATTACATCTTAGTACGCGGTGGTTCAACCTTCTTTAATGTAAGTGACCTTGACTTAGATTCCAGAATCTTAATCGAGCCCTGCGCGGTACTTATCCATGCAGTGGAAAGAGCTAAGACCACCGGAATTCTTCGTTTCAACAGCCGTGTGGTTGTACAGGGCTGTGGTCCCATCGGTCTTATCTGTATCGCAATTTTAAAGACCATGGGTATTAACAACATCATCGCGGTAGATGGTAATGCAGGCAGACTGGAATTTGCCAAGAGACTTGGGGCAAGCGGCAGCTTGAACTTCAAGGATTACAGCGGCATCGAGGCTATGGCTGAGGCATGCGCACAGAAGTTTGACGGACACCTTGCAGATTTCGCCTTCCAGTGTACCGGTTCCCCGGTTGGCCACGCAAACATCTACAAGTTCATCAGAAATGGTGGCGGACTTTGTGAGCTTGGTTTCTTCATCAACGGCGGTGATGCAACCATCAATCCTCACTTTGATATCTGCGCAAAGGAAATCACTACCGTAGGAAGCTGGGTATATACCTTAAGAGATTATGCTACTACCTTTGATTTCTTAAAGAGCGCAAAGGAGGTAGGTCTTCCGATGAATGAGCTGATTACAGATAAGTATCCATTAAGCCAGATTAACGAGGCATACAGAAAGAATCTTGCCATGACCGGCTTAAAGATTGCTGTAATACCTGATTAAGGAGATTAGCACATGGATGAAAGAGCAGTAGGCATCTTAGAGGTATACGGTCTGGTGTGTGCATTCATTGCAGGAGATGCAGGATGCAAGGCAGCCAACGTAACCCTAGAGCCCTTTGATAAAAATAAGCCTGCAAATGCAGATTCCCTCAAGGTGCCCCTCTTGGTAACCATCAAGTGGAGAGGCAGCGTAGAGGATGTAACCGCAGCAGTAGAGGCGGGCAGAGCAGTTGCAGAGAGAACCACGGGAGTGGTAACAAGCCACGTAATCCCAAGACCCACCGCAGATACCTTAAAGATGCTCGGTATCAGCGGATATGACCCCAATTAAGGAAGACGAGGGTCAAAAGGTCATATGTTGTGCGGAGCAATCCGTAGTATTATAACAAAGTTTAAACAGATGAAAGCGAGGAAATAAAAATGGCACAGGAAGCATTAGGAATGGTAGAAACCAGAGGACTTACCGCAGCAATCGAGGCTGCAGATGCAATGACCAAGTCTGCTGAGGTAACTTTAGTAGGTACGGAGAAAATCGGTTCCGGTTTAGTAACCGTTATGGTTCGCGGAGATGTAGGAGCAGTTAAGGCAGCTGTAGAAAGTGGTTCCACCGCAGCACAGCGTCTTGGTGAGTTGGTAGCTACCCACGTAATCCCAAGACCTCACACCGATGTTGAGAAGATTCTTCCGGGATTCCCTAAGAACTAACATTTAAGCAGAGAGGAAAAGCTTATGAACACCTCATACGGTTTAATCGAAGTATCCGGTGTGGTAGCTGCAGTGGAATCCTTAGATGCAATGTGTAAGGCAGCTGACGTATCCCTTGTAACATGGGAAAGAAAATGGGGCGGCAGACTGGTAACCATCATTGTGGAGGGTAACGTTTCCGACGTGAAAGCGGCAGTAGAAGCAGCGGAGCATATTACAAAGGCAAACGGTCACATCTTAGCATCCAGCGGTGTGATTGCGTCACCCAGCGAAGAGATTCGTAAGCAGGTGGCAATCAGCTCAAAGCGTATCGAGCTTTAGGCTGAGGAACTATTTGGAAAATACTGCGAAAAGCAGTACAATGATAAAGAGTAAATATTTAACCAGCACATAATAAGGAGGATAAAATTATGGCACAGGAAGCATTAGGAATGGTAGAAACCAGAGGACTTACCGCAGCAATCGAGGCTGCAGATACTATGTGTAAATCAGCAAACGTAACTTTAGTAGGTACTGAGAAGATTGGTTCCGGTTTAGTAACCGTTATGGTTCGTGGAGATGTAGGAGCAGTTAAGTCTGCTGTAGAAGCTGGCGCTATGAACGCTGAAAGACTTGGTGAGCTTGTTGCTCAGCACGTTATTCCTCGTCCTCATACCGACGTTGAAGCTATTCTTCCAAAGATTAAATAGTAACTAAGGTTCAGAAGGTCATATCTTATGCGTTTACACGATAAGATATGACCTTGGAACCTGGAAAATATGAGAAAGTAGCCCGGGTAGGGCGGATTTCGAATATTTTCAGGCCTGCGGGAGCCTTCGGGCGGAGCAGGCCGCAGGTACTATAAGTACATAAAAAGGTGGACTTAACATGGATAAGTTTGAAATTGAACAGTTAACGAAATTAGTGATTGCTTCCATGCAGGCAGAGCAGAAAAAGGGAGAGGGCTTCCTTGTTCCTGTGGGCGTGAGCAACAGACATATACATTTATCCCAGGCAGATGTGGAGACCTTATTTGGTGCCGGTCACCGGCTTACCAAGAAAAAAGAGCTGATGGGTGGTCAGTTTGCCTGCGAAGAGTGCTGTACCATCGTGGGGCTTAAGCTTCGTGCAATTGAAAACGTGAGAGTTTTAGGACCTGCGCGTAAGGCTACACAGGTGGAAATCAGCTATACCGATGCCAGAAAGCTGGGCATCAATGTGCCGGTACGTGAATCCGGTGATACCAAGGGGTCTGCACCGATTGCAATCGTAGGACCTAAGGGTGCGGTATATTTAAATGAGGGCTGTATCGTGGCAGCCAGACATATTCACATGTCCCCAAGTGATGCGGCAAAGGCCGGTGTAAACGACGGCGATTATGTGAAGGTTAGAGTGGAAAATGAGCGTGGAACTACCTTTGAAAATGTGAAGATTCGTGTGGACGAAAGCTTTACTCTGGAAATGCACATTGATACCGATGAGGCAAATGCCAGCGATATCAAGCAGGGGGATAAGGTAGCAATCGTTAAATAACGCAGAACAGGCTGCGAAGGGTTCGGCGTTAATAGATATAAAGAAAAGAGGATTACAATGATTATCGGTAAGGTGACGGGAAGTGTTGTTTCAACCCGCAAGCATGAGCATCTTGTAGGAAATAAATTTATGATTGTGGAGCCCATTGCCAATATGGACAATGGAACCAAAGCCTTGGTAGCGGTGGACAACATCGGTGCAGGCATCGGTGAATATGTATTGGTAGCTACCGGAAGCTCCGCAAGAGTGGGCATGCAGGACGCGCCCATTGATGCGGCAATTGTAGGTATTATCGACGACATCGGAAAGCTGGTCTAAGGAAGAGTTATGGATATAAAAGAGCTTAGCGGCATTCTGCGGGAAAGCGGAGTGGTTGGTGCAGGCGGAGCAGGATTCCCTACCTATGGGAAGCTCTCTGACAAGGCAGAGACCATTCTCATGAACTGCGCAGAATGTGAACCACTTTTAAAATTACATAGACAGCTGCTGGCGGAAAAGGCCAGAGAGATTTTGCAGGCATTTTCCCTGATTGCCTCCGTGGTAGGCGCAAAGGAAGCCATTATCGGCATTAAGGGTGAGTATACAAAGGCCATAGAGGCTTTGCAGGTGCATCTGGAAGAATTCCCTATTGTGCGGATTCACAAGCTGCCCAATGCATATCCCATGGGAGATGAAGTGGTGCTCATTTACGAGGCTACCGGTAAGGTGGTGCGTCCGGGAGGACTTCCCATTGAGTGCGGCGTGGCAGTGTTTAATGTGGAGACCGTTTACAATGTGTACAATGCTGTGTGGAATGGTAAGCCCGTAACGCAGAAGCTGGTGACTATAGTGGGTGAGGTGGAAAAGCCTCTCACTACCTTTGTGCCTATCGGAACCAGTATCCGTGAGGTGGTAGCACTGGCAGGTGGCACAACGACCAAGGAGCCGGTATATTTACTTGGCGGCCCTATGATGGGAAGCATCGGAAACGAATACCAGCCGGTGACCAAGACCACCAATGCAGTGATTGTTCTTCCCAAGAATCATCCTTTAATTTTGAAAAAGACCGGAAACTTTTCTGTTTCCGTAAAGAGAGCAGCCTCCAGTTGTTGTCAGTGCCAGAGCTGTACGGATTTGTGTCCGAGACATGCACTGGGTCATCCTATCGAGCCCCATTTGTTTATGCGCAGTGCGGCCAATCGGGATTACAGTAAGCTGGAGCCCTATCTGAATACATATTTTTGCTCATCCTGTGGGCTTTGCGAGCTTTTCAGTTGTCCCCAGGGATTGTCGCCAAGGACCATGATGGCAGAGTATAAGGCCGGGCTTCGCAAGGAAGGTGTAAAGCCTCCTGTGGTAGAGGCTGTGCCTGTAAAGGAATCCAGAGAGTATCGCAAGGCTCCGGAGGAAAGACTGATGGCCAGACTCGGACTTAGCAGATATGATGGGCAGGCACCTCTTTCGGACAATGATTTGTCAGTGAAGGAAGTGAAGATAATGCTTTCCCAGCATATCGGTGCACCCGCAGTCTGCATTGCAGAAAAGGGGCAGCAGGTAAATGCAGGAGAAGTGATTGCAAAGGCAGATGATGGCTTGTCCGTAGCGATTCACGCCTCCGTAGCAGGAGTTATAAAAGAAGTAACAGAAAAATATATTATTATTACAACCAGGAGTTAATCATGCACAAAGCAATAGGAATGATTGAATTTAAGACCGTATCCGCAGGTATCACAGCCGCTGACCAGATGGTGAAGACGGCAGACGTGGAGATTTTAGAGGCCCAGACCGTGTGCCCGGGAAAATATATTGCTTTGATTGCAGGTGATTTAAGTGCAGTGAATGCGGCGGTGGAAAGAGCGAAAATGACCCGCGAGGATGAGCTTATCGGAAGCTTTGTGCTGGGTAATCCGGACGAATCCATCTTTCCGGCAATCTACGGAAGCAGCCATATAGAGCATGTCAGTGCACTGGGGATTTTAGAGACCTACGATGCGGCATCCATTATCGTGGCAGCGGATATTGCAGCAAAGACAGCCATTGTAGACTTAATTGAGCTTCGTATTGCCAAGGGTATGTGTGGTAAGTCCTACATGCTGATTACCGGTGAGGTGGCAGCCTGTGAGGCAGCCATTGCCAAGGCAAGGATGGCAGTGGCGGACAAGGGCATGTTCCTTGACAGCTCTGTGATTGCACATCCGGATGAACAGATTATTAAGTCCATCCTATAGTGGACATTGCCAAGGAAGCGTGGTTTTATAGGCTTGGGGAAGGGGTCAGTTATGCTGGCAGCAGAGAGAAGGAATCGTATTTTAGAGAAGCTTCAACAGGAAGGGAAAGTTGTTGTAAGCGAGCTCAGCGAATTATTTGGGGTATCGGAAGAGACAATTCGCAGGGATTTGGAGAAATTTGATAAAGAGGGCATTGCCTCCAAGACCTATGGTGGCGCAGTGCTTGTGGAGGATACCAATACGGATATGCCCTTTAATATTCGCCGCAAAACCAATATGCAGGGGAAGCGTATTATTGGCGGTATCATTGAGAAGCTGGTAAGTGACGGGGAAAGCATTATTGTAGACCCCAGTACCACAGCGGTAGCCATTATGAAGGCGCTTCGCAGTAAGAAAAACCTGACGGTAATTACCAATTCCATTGAGGTTTTGATTGAACTGACAGACGTGTCGGGCTGGGATGTTATTTCCACCGGAGGTAATCTGAAAGAAAACTATCTGGCACTGGTGGGTCCCCGTGCAGTGGATACCATTGCTGCGTTTAATGCGGATAAGGTGATTTTATCCTGCAAGGGACTGGATATGCAAAAGGGCGTTACGGATGCTAACGAGCTGTTTACTCAGGTGAAGAAGAATATGCTTGCCTCTGCAAAACAGAAGATTCTGGCAGTGGACAGAACTAAGTTTAATCGTATTGCTTTTTCCCAGATTTGTAGTATAACAGATTTAGATATTGTTGTTACGGACGTAAAGCCTTCGCAGGAGTGGCTGAAGTATTTTGAGGAAAAGGGAATTAAGTGCTTATATGGGGAAGAACACTAAGGTAATTGCATTTGCAAATAATAAGGGCGGAAGCGGTAAGACTACTTCCTGCGCCAATATTGGGTACTCCTTATCTGTTTTGGGGAAGAAGGTGCTTCTCATCGACGGTGATATGCAGCTGAATTTGTCCTTATCCTTCTTTTCGGAGGATGAGGTACTGGAGTTTGCATCCGGGGAGAAGAATTTGTACTACGGCATCAAGAAGCAGGAGGATTTGACGGATTATATCGTGCCTACGGTATATGAAAATCTGGATTTGATTCCCTCCTCCACGTTGATGAGCGGTATGGAGTATGAGCTTTTTACCAAATGGCAGAGGGAGCTGATACTCAAGCAGGGGCTGAAAAATATCAAGGCTTCCGGTGAATATGATTATATCTTAATCGATGCGCCGCCCACTCTTGGAGGCTGGGTGATGAACATCCTCTGTGCATCGGATTATGTGATTATGCCGGTGGAGGCAAGTCCCTGGGGACTTTTCGGTGTGGCGAACATGTTTGAGTTTTTGCAGGACGTAAGCCGCATGAATGAGGATTTGAAGCTTCTGGGAATCGCAGTGACCAAGGTGGACGGCCGTAAGAATTATTATAAACAGACCATCGAGGTGCTGAAAGGAACCGAGGATGTGCATGTATTTGAACAGCTCATCGGTATCGACAGCGAGGTGGAATGGGCTCAGGATAACAGTAAACCAATCCATGTGCACAAAAAGAGCGCCAGAAGCGCCAAGGAGTACATGGAGCTTGCAAAGGAGATTGATAGAGATGCCGGTAGGAGCAGGTAGTATTAAACGAGCAGCAAAAGCAAATGTGGCAGCAGGGACAAAGGCAGAGACGCCTGTAGTAGTGAAAGAAGAAAAGCCGGTGGCAAAGAAGACTACTGCCAAGAAAACTGCAGCACCGAAAAAGGCTGAGGAGAAAGTGGTGGCACCTGTGGCAAAGAGTGTGAATGAGGTGTGCCATTTGACGGAGGAGCTGCCGATTCATTTATTGTAAAGAAAAATAGAAAGTGGACTTTCGTTTGGAGCGGAAGTCCACTTTTAAATTATAAAAAATCAAAAAAGTATTGACACTTCCCTTGGGGGAGAAAGTACTATAAGTGCATAGAGAATTCATGTATTGATATGGAAATGCTATATTGGAGGGATATATGAAGTATCGAATGAAAGCAGTAATGGAAAAAACTGGGATGACAGAGAAAACAATCCGCTATTACATAGAAAAAGAATTAATTCACCCGGAAGAGATAAGGAATAATGGAAGAAATAATTATTTTTTTTCAGAAATAGATTTACAGATTTTGGGTGAAATTAGTTTTTTACGTGCATATGATTTTTCGGTTCGTGATATTAAAAAGATACTATATGGCGGTAGGGAGGAATTACAGCAAGTATTAATAGAGTATGGAAAAGTTTTAGAAGAGAGACAGTCGTTGTATTCTATTTGGAAAAATAGCGCAGTTGATATAGAGAAAGTCGAAAATAAAGAGCAATTAATAGAGGTGTTAAAGAAGAATGGGGAGATGGTATGGAGGGAAAAAACGTTTCCTATAGACTTTGGATACATGGATGCTGAAGAGGGGAATGGGATAGAGGAGCGAGAAAAAACA
>CAZOSU010000069.1:7641-10275 GCA_964582515.1 uncultured Acetatifactor sp.
GTTTTTCTGCTGCTGATTTTATTCGGCGGCTGCATACTGGGCGTAATATTGGGGGTAAAGTGGTCTGATAATGTGGCAGAGCGAAAGCTTCAAGCAGAAAATATAGAGTATGGCATCGTAGAAAATGGTATTTCCGTTTCGGATATACAGTGGAAGGACTTTCCAGGGTGGAGAGAGGTTTCCTGTGCTGTGCAGGGGGATTTTTCTGTAATGCTTCCTAAGAATGCGGATATAGTATTCGTTGACCTTGTTAATTCAGACTGCTTAAAGGAAACTGCCCGGGAGCATCAGGTTATTTCAGATGGAAAGGAATTGATTTATTGCGATTATGTCACGTATGAAGTCGAAAATGGGTTGCTGGAGGGGAATGGACTCCTAAAAGAATATGGCAATGACATTGTTATGGCGACGACCGGGTACAGGATGAGCCTGGCATGGGAGGGAGGAGAGTGTTTTCTTGGATATATTTCTCCTTTAAGTGAAGAAATACAGTGGTGGACAAAAGAACAGAATGCGTTTGCGGGGCGAAATTTGACACCGTATTTGGATGCTTTCACACTGAGTCATACTTATGTTGACTCTGGAGCGTTGAGTTTCATAGAAGCAGCAGATAACGTAAAACTTTTAAAAACGGAAGGAGGATTGTTAGATTGTGTAATAAAAAATGAAGGAACCGTGGATTGGAGTTATAAAGCCACGTTGCCAACGCTGGAATTGTGGTATAACGGAGTATGGATAGAACTGAAGCCGGATTGGGATGATGCGCTGATGGTAGGTGTTTGCCCCGCTGGGCAGCAGAAGGTAATCAGTGTTCCGGTGGACACAACAGATGAGTATCCTACTTTGTTTACCGGAGTGTATCGGCTGGTTGTCTATGGAACAGAGGGAGATTGTGTGATTTCTGAAGTGTTTTTGATTAAGGAGGAATAGTTAAAAAAGATTAATAGCAATCATTTTAACATTAGTATAATGATGTCTTGGTAGAGTCTTTGCTGCGGTTGTGATGTAAATAACATATGAAAAGGTTATCTTTTAAAAGAAAATGTGATAGGATATATAAAGAAGCTGTAACACAACACCTTAGAGGCAGGGAGGATATGAGGTGTATAGTATTTGGAATTGTTTTTGCGAAATTTGTCGTTGGATGAGAAAAATGAACTTCTGAATCAAACGATGCATATCAGTGGAATGTTGGAGAAAGAAGTGGACATCCGAAATCAAAACTAAATATTGTTTCTTCAAAGACGCAGACGCATTATTTTCATAGCACTTGGTGCTGTGAAGATGATGCGTTTGATTTTGTAAATTATTGAAATTATGCAGTAAATCTACAAACAAAATCTTGAAGAAATGCACATTTTATAATATGATAATTTTGAAGAAATGCACATTTGATAGAAATCGGAGGCGAAATATGTATTTTAAGAGAAAAGCATATGCTCAGCTGTTGGAGTGGAAAGAAAAATATGCACATAAATACGCAGTATTACTCGAAGGGGCAAGACGAGTTGGTAAATCCACGATTGCTGAACAATTCGCTATTAACGAATACAAATCATATATACTAATTGATTTTTCAAAGGCATCCGATGAAGAAATGGCATGTTTTGATGATATTAATGATCTGAATATGTTTTTTTTGCGTTTGCAGGCACTGAGAAGGATTGACTTATATGAGCATGAATCTGTTATTATTTTTGATGAGGTCCAGTTATTTCCGAAAGCAAGACAGGCAATTAAGCATTTGGTAAAGGATGGAAGATATCATTATATTGAAACCGGCTCTTTAATATCTATTAAGAAGAATGTGAAGAATATATTGATTCCCTCAGAGGAAATGAAGATTCAAATATATCCAATGGATTATGAAGAGTTTTGTGCTGCGACGGGAAATAATTATTCTTTGTTAGAAAAAATTTATGGGATGAAAAAGGGTGTTGGACAGCAGGTAAACCGTAAACTCATGCGTGACATAAGAATCTATATGGCAGTCGGTGGTATGCCTCAGGCTGTAGAAAGCTATGTGAATGGCGATAATTTTTCCATGATTGATCAGATAAAGCGGCAGATTATTAAATTGTATGAGGAAGATTTTAAAAAATTAGATCCATCAGGAAATTTGTCGGCAATTTATCATTCTATTCCGGCTCAGCTTTCAAAAGATGGAAAGCGATATCGTCTTTCTGCTGCGGTGGGGAAGAGAAAAACATCCAAAGATGAAAGATTGGTATATGAATTGATTGATTCGAAAACAGTGTTGCCATGTTACAATTCCACGGATCCAAGGGCAAGTTTATCACTTTCAAAGGATTTGGATAGCTACAAATTGTATGTTGCAGATACCGGACTCTTTATTACTCTAATGTTTATCGACAGACCTATTGCTGAAAATGAGATATATGCAAAGCTTTTATCAGATAAGCTGCCGGCTAACCTGGGATATCTGTATGAGAATTTAATTGCTCAGATGATTGCAGCGTCCGGGCGGGAATTGTATTATCATACATGGGAAAAGGAAGGAAGCACACATTATTATGAAATTGATTTTCTGATATCGCAAGGAGCAAAAATATCTGCTATTGAGGTAAAATCTTCCGGAACCGGGAAGCATGAATCATTAACAGAATTTAGTAA
>CAZOSU010000070.1:0-10199 GCA_964582515.1 uncultured Acetatifactor sp.
ACCCGTTGCAGTTGGGTACGGTATTTGCAATCACTTTGAGAACTCCGGCAAACCGAGTGGGAAGTATTACAATGCCCGAAGAGATAACAGAAGTAGAAGTAAGTGGATATTATAATGGAGGTGTTATAAAGCCGGGAGAGTTTGTTATACAGGATTTTGAAGCATTTAAGACATGGTTTACAGAGCTTTCATTTGAACATCGGGAATTTGCAGAGGGTAAGACTCCGGGAGAAACACTGGCCAGAGGAAATTCGTATCAGTTTAGTATAAATAATGGGATAATTTGTTTTACTTATGCAGACCAAGGTATAGCAGCTTATATCATTTTTGAGGATGAGTGGTATGAGGTAATGAATCCGACAGAACCGCCATTTGAATAAGCAGGTAATGGCGATGGGGTCCGCTATTATTGGAGGGTGTGAATATGAAGAAGAAAAAAATAATAATTGCAGTGGTAATTATTTTGTTAATAGCAATAGCGAGTGTTTGTTTTATTCCCAAGGTCAGAGTTAGTCTGTTCGTACACAGTTATCACGAACTGATAGAGGAGGCTTTGGCAGATGGAAATGGAGTTCCGGCAGACGATGCAGTGTTCTTCGGATACGATGCAGTAAATAGCTGGGAAGGAACTCATCCGATGACGGAGTTTGTCATAATGTCATTTGGTGATAAGCATTATGGATGTTACTATTCACCGGATGACGAACCCCTCGCATTTCAGAATGTAGATACAGAATTAAGTCAGGACGGACATAGTTACTGGGAATGGAGAGTCGATGATAGTATATTCGGTTCTACATCAAAGATTATGGATAAGTGGTATTACTTTGAGGCATCCTACGGGAACGCTCAAGATGGAAATATTAAACTTAGCGATAACATCGAAAGCATCAAGGTAGAATATCTTGGTGGCGGGAAGATAATCAGATGGAGTTTGTCGCAGGAACGTATTGCTGAGATGAAAGAATGGGTTGCTGACTTGGAGTATGAGGAAATAAGGTTCCAGGAAGGTATGTCTCCAGCGGATGGAGAAGGACAGGCGGTGTATTCTTTAGAGTTTTCGGATGGTACAGAGTTTGCATATTATGACTGTGGAACAGAACACTATATCCGTAAGGCAGAACTTTGGTATAGAGTGAGATTTCCACAATTGCCACCGGTAGGAGAACCGGATAACTTGGAGGCGGAGTAATGAAGAATGGTAAATGGCGAGAACATATAAGTTGCATTTTGTATATGTTAGCTTTCTTTGCTTTTTTAGGTGGAATAACCGCAGAGAGCAGAGGAAGTATGTTGGACTTTAGCAGTCTGGCAAGATGGTTATGCTGTGTCTTTGCTTCGGTTTGTGTGATTATAGGGGCAATCATTTGGAAAGCCAAAGATGCTCGCGGAAAGAAAATCAAAATAGGCATTATGACAGGAGCCTTGCTGGTTATCATTGTTGGAGGAATTATTGATAGTAAAACAGATAACACCGCAGCGGTGGAGCATCAGTACATTCACAAGACATATAAGGGATTGGTGACCGAGTATGAAAATAATGAATTAGCCATTCATTATTACTTAGGTACAGATAGTAATGGGAAAGAATTTAACAACAGAGTGACATTTTATATTGGCGAGGAAACTTTGGATGTTCCAGAGGATTTGGTAGTTGGCGATGAGGTAATAATTGAGTCCGAGTATTGGACATATTCCGAACAGCCTTATCCTGCAATCTTGATTACCAAGGCTAGATATGCAACAGCTATGGAAGAAGCGGTGGAGCATGACTTGAGTAGTGCCGGGGAATTAGTAGTATCTGAAATGATTGAAAAGGATGAAATATTTATTGTCTCTCCGGATGTATGTACGAACAGCGAGGAGATATCAGTTACAAATAACGGAACTGAAGATTTGACTATATATCTGTATAATTTCGGAGAGGTTATAAGGCAAATGTCTTTGACTGCCGGAGATACAAAAGTAATTGACGGACTTAGCGGAGCATTCCCGTATAAGCTAGGTGTAAGTGCAGAAGATTCTGTACAGGTTGAGTTGGTTGTTACTGACTAGGAGGTGTTATTATGTGGCAGAAATGTACCCCCAAGAAGAAAGTATGCATAGTATGTGGAGTATTGGTAGCAATCATCATTCTGAGTGGATGTTTATATGTTGGAATTCAAGGTAAAAACATCGAAAACAGAATGTGGGACTATCTGAAAGAAGTGGGTTACGAAGAAGTTGAAATAACAAGCGTGGATGTAAAGCATTCGTTTATAAATGTCCTGTTATCATACAATGAATGGATTATTGATGTTGTGTTTGAAGATGAACCCGATTCGGTATATAAGTATACATTTAAAAATGGAGAAATTGTTCAAAGCGGTGTATCTGGAACAACAGATGAAAAAGATTTGAAACATGCAGAGGGTGTCGATAAGCTGATTTATGGGGACATGTCCGTGACAGAGGAGATGGGCATAACGCAAAGTGATGTGCGTATAGAACTGAACAACATTGCTTTTAGCGAACTTGCTCCGGGGCAGGAAGAAACCTATTCTTCGGAATACTATATTATGGTGGATGATGCATGGTTTGATTATTCTATTACATACGAGAGAGCAGCTATGACTGTTGTGGTTGGTTTACGAGCAGAGGACGGAACGGAGTATAGCGAAGAAGTGACAGGTGGTGCAGAAGGTGGAACGATAAAGGGTATTCCGGCAGGCACTTATGAAGTATTTGTGCGTAATAGTGAAAGCAATAATGACTATAAGGATACCACCACAGAAACACTCAATGTGACAGGAGCAATGAAGTTTGTTGCAGGACCGAGTTTGTCGGAAGAAATGAGTTATTCAAGTAAGGCATATCCTGTGGCAATTAATGAACCGCCAGAGTTGGTTGTTGTATGTGGTGAAGAACAGGTCACCGCTTTGAAAGGAACATACTCTTGGGAATATAGCAATGAAGATGGTATTTGTACAGGAGTGGAAGCGGACAGCGCTCATCCTTTGGAATGTAAAGAGATCATGCCGGATGTAGGAATTATATATGCAACGACTTCTGCATTACATCCAAGACGTGCATACTTGGAGTTTGATGTAGTTCCGACTGAAGTAGAAATTCGATATTGGAATGAAGAAGATTGGAATAATACAACCGCAGAAAGTAGAAGTTTGGATGTACAAGCATTGGAAATTGACGCGGCGGATGGCAGTTATTCAACAGATTATATTGTAGAACTTTTAGAGGGAAATTACATATACGAAGTCATTGCCAAATGGAATGGTTCCGAGGAATATAGTGGAACTGTTCATTACAGTTTTTATACGGTGATAGGTGATTATGAGTTAGTTCCTGTTTCGGAATAGTAAGTCATCAAACAGGGAGGAGGTCCAATATGAAAAAGTATATCGTATTGCTTATATCAATATTTTGTATGTGCTGTTTATTTGGTTGTGGAAAGCAGGAACAGCAGGGAGATAACAATATGCAATATTTCTTTGGTGGAAAGGTTATTGCTGTAGATGAGGAATATTTGATTTTGGAAGTATTTGACACTGGGAACAGCAATCTGACTGAAGGAGCCAAAGTAGAGGTGTCAACAGATGTTGTAGCTGCCAATGGGTGTCCTGAATTTGAAATGAATGAGTATGCTAAAGTGTTAATGGCTCGTAATACGGATGATAATCCGCCTGGCCGTTTAGAAGCACTTTCCATTTATAAGACAGATGAAACAGGAAGTCCTATAGATGCCATCCATGAGTTAAAAAATGGCGAGCTTGAGTTCGTAGTGGAGCCGGAGTTGGATACAGTACAGATGACACTGGATACCTTTAAGACAAATACAACGCAGATTATTGTAACAACAGATGCAGAGTTAGGAGAAAAAGAGATATCAGTCTTGTTATATAGCATAAAGGATGGAGATGAGGTTTTCATTGGAAGTTCAACTCTGTCAGAAGAAGAAACTCACAGAAAGATTATATTTGCAAATTTAACCTCTGCAAGTAATTATAAAATTGGTGTATCTGCAAGGGAGCTAGAGGAGAGCGTAACAATAATAATTGCTGAAGAATAGACTTTATGGAGAGTTTGCGTATGGAAAACAAAAAGGTACAAGGATATGTGTATGCTGTCACAATGGGATTGTTGACTACTATTATCTGTCTGGCAATCGCTGATGGATTGATTGGTGTGGCAGGAACCATAAAAGATTTTGAGGATTTGGGAAACGGATACCATACCTTTACCCTTTCCACCAGCGATCCGACAGGCAGATATATTTTCTGGATTGGTTTGCTTGGATTACCTGTTTTGTTTGCAAGCAAGGTAAAAGTTAAATATACATGGATAAACCTGCCGATATATTTATTGGCATGGTATATCTGTTCAGGAATATTTGGAGACAGCCCTAATCATCAATATCTGGCTCACCCGGCAAGAGGGTGGCTTACGATTGGCGAAGGATTAGAGCCATTCAGTGTAATGATAATGTTGTGGTTAGTGCAGGCGATTGTGTTATGGGCAATAGCCTTTTTGTGCTTTGTAATACAGAAACTGAAAAACAGGCCGAAAGAGACATGATGAGAGGGGAGAGGTGTCTATGAAAAAGTTTATATCAGTGTTTATTATGGTTTTCAGCTTTGCATTATTTACAGCATGTACGTCTGGGACAGAAACGGACTATGCAGCAGCGATTATGGTCGGTGGCGAAATTTATTATAAGACTGTAACAGCGATCCCGGCAGAGATTGATGATAGTGCAATCCTTGGGTATACAGACTCTTATACGGACACATTCCCGAAGAAGGATGGAGAAACGAACTTTAACAGTGAACTAGGCATGCCTTATGCCAGAGTGGAGGAAGGGATAGTTGTCCTCTTTGAGAATGAATGGTATTTGTGTACGCCAAAAGATTCGAAAGAAACAAAAGGAACTATAAAGTTTTATTCCGAACCTACAAAGGAAGGAACGGAGCCTGTGGTGGTTACCACAATCGATTTAACAAATAAGCAGGTAAGCAAGATAAAGAATATACTTGCAGGAGTAAAAGAGTGGTATGACGATCATGCTGTGGATCGTTGGGCTTATTATTATGACGGAGAGATAATGCTTCACGATAGCGAATTTATTTATTATTTCACGGACGAATATAATATCATTTATTATGACCACTATTATGCGGAGATTAGCCATGAGGATATGGAATATATTAAGTCATTAGCAGAGGAAGAAGAACAGTAGGAGTGGCGTGGATGAAGAAAAAGATAATAGCCATTATTGGTGTGGTGGTTGTAATTATGTTATTAGGGGCATATTGGCTATTCAACGATATGTTTCCGAAAGCAGAGCCAATCAAGCAACTGGAAATTAGTATGTTAGAGTCGGTTAATCTTCACGACAATGAGAATAAAGAGATTGTACTCAATGAGGAAGATTTACAGAACATTATTAACTACATAAATAGTGCAGTACCAACAAGGACAATGAGTATTAATGATTATCCGAGTGTTAGACCATATTATGTGATTGAACTTAAGACTGCGGAGCGAAGATTTGGATATATGATTTATGAAGATAATGGAACTGCTTATGTAGAGTTACCATATGAAGGTGTGTATGAAATAGACCGGGAAGTAATTGAAATTTTGAGATAGTGAAGAGGAAACAAACGTGGAATTATTAGATATTCATGTATTGCTGGAAATGTATTTTGCAGATGGATTTACGATGGAAGGATTGAGCAGAACTACAGGAGTGCCGGTTCCTTTACTACAAAGGGTTCGTGCAAATGATAAGTTGACGATGGAAGAAAACAAGCAGCTTAATCCAGTGTTGTATTTTTTGATGCAGTTATATATGTGCAATACAAGGGATGGGGCATATTTAAAAGATATTGTGACAGCCACAAGTACCTATTTTGAAGTGCCACCGAGTGCTATATCAAAATACTTAGGATTGGACAAGTCACAATTTGAGTTGTTTCTGAATAAGCCGGAACAATATGAAAATGGGTATGAGTTGACAATTAAACTGTTACACTTGTTTACATCATTTGTCAGAGAAAAGAATTACTAAGACGAGTTTTTTTTATATGATAGAAATTGTATTTGGAGAAAGTGCAAGTGGTAGTTTGAAAGTTGCACAAGGTTATGGAAAAGGTAAATATCGGGGAGGAGCGGTTTCAGTATTTATAAGGAATACTGACGGTACAAAACCTACTGAGGAAGAAATACAGGCTGCCAGACTTCAGGCGGAGGAAGAAGCACGCCGAGACTGGGAAGATGCAGTTCCTTTGGAGAGCAAGCGAGATGATGTGTATTGCTTCGATATTGCTTTGAGTGTTGGCGATATATCTGATGATGGATTGGGAGAACAGCGCAGAAATGTGCTCAGATGGATGTTATCAGTTGGTTATATCAAAGATATAGAACACCAAGTGGATGAGAAAATGCAGAATACAACAAAGGCACTGGCTTCAGTTATGGAACGGTATGGAGCAGGTGAGGAAGTTCGCATTTGGTATAGTGATCAACCGGATGAATTATGTGGTATGTATTGGTTTATGACACAGCTTCACACATTAAACAGCCAGACTACTATTCATTTGGTTAAGTTGCCGGAATGGGAATACGGAAAAGAAAATACTGTAATTTCAAGAAATGGTTGGGGCGATGTTGTACCCAGCGAGTGGGGAAGATACATTGCATTACAGGAGGATGTTCGTCCAACATTTCTTTCTGCCTGTGCAATGAAATGGAGGCAGCTTCGAGAAGAAAATGCACCATTGCGTGTCATGTTAAATGGTCAAATGCAAAGTGTACCGGAAGATATTTACGACAGCTTTATTCTTCGTGAGATTGCCATACAAAAAGACGAATTTAAAATGGCTGTTGTGATAGGGAATGTCTTAGGAAAATATCAACTTGGCATAAGTGATGTCTGGGTAGCAAAGCGTATAGAAAAAATGATTGAGAGTGGAATGTTAGTAGTTATAGAGGATTCACCAGATGGAGAGCCGGGGTATCGCCGGGTATTGAGAAAGCG
Organism: uncultured Acetatifactor sp.; assembly: GCA_964582515.1. GTDB lineage: Bacteria > Bacillota > Clostridia > Lachnospirales > Lachnospiraceae > Acetatifactor. Next base: position 7,037 of record CAZOSU010000070.1, read on the forward strand.
AGGGAATTAATAGTGAAAAAGAATTTTGATTTATCCACATTTTTAGGATGTTGTGTAATTAGTATTGGAATCATTATTGCAGGTTGGCTCATTTCCAGGGAACTACCGGACACAACCCATGTTCCTTCAAGTTTGGCAGTAACCACAACGGACTCAGGGTATGGCCAATATGGTGAATATCTTTCCCAGTATGAATTGGCAGCATACTTGGGAATTACAGATGAGGATGTGACTACACTTATCAATGCCGGAGAACTGGATGGAGTATCAACAAAGCTTGGTGCAAATTATGTGTTTGTTAAGAGCAAAGTGGATGAGTGGATGGAAAATAAGGTTCGTTAAACGAAGGGAGGGCTTGTGATGAAGAATGGTATGGTTTTAAGAATAATCAGCTTAGTAATGTTTACGGTTGCAATTATCTTCATTGCCTGTGCGTTGGCTAATCCAGCGTTGGGTAGAACATTCTATATCGGAGATATAGCAATAGGGGCAGAAGTGTGGAGAGTATTCTATGCTATTTACGCAATCGTGATGGCTGTTCTGTTCGTACTGTCATTCTTTGTTGGCAAGCCGACAGGAGGAATGAAAGCCGGAATACTGAAACTTATAATATTTGTTCCGGTGCTGGTGTTCGCATTTATCATGGGGGCAGTGTTAATCCTTGAGTTCGCATGGTGGAAGGTACTGGCATTTATAGTAATTAGTGTTGGATTAGGACATGGAGTGTATTATCTGTTCCGATTGGTTGATAAAAAATGTGGAGGTGCTTGAGGATGAAAAAATGGATGGCGGTTGTAATGCTTGCTATTGTAATGCTATCGAGTTCAATAACGGTATTGGCCGGAGATATACCGGAAAGTTTATTATATTCTGAAGAAGCACAACTTTTCTTTGGGGAGGTTTTAGCATATCATCCCAACAAAGAAAATCCGAGTATTTCAGTGTCTCCGATAGTTGCAATTAAGGGTGATGTAAAAGAGGGTACACAGCAAATTTATAATAATCCCAATACTGTGGGCGATTTTAACATTCAAGAAGGTAAAGTATATCTTTTTACATATTGTGATGGGGTAAACCCTTTAGATATATTTGAAGTGACCACTTATGATACAAGAACATTGAAATTGAAGCACGTAGAGGGTTCTATGTGGGAACGATTTGAAAAATATTTGAATGAAGGCAAGTATGGCGAAGCGAGAATAGAAGGTATGCTGCCATACAGAGTTGATATTATTCGTGGAATTATCGGTGCTGTTGTTTGTTTAGTGATTGTTAGCGTAGTAATTATTTATGTGAAGAAAAGACCAAAGGCAAGTTTGCAGAGCAATGGCGGTGATTCCATGAAAAAGGTTAAGAAGATTGCAACGTGGTTGATGGTGATATCTATTATTGTTTTTGCCATTGCTTGGGGTGTTATCGGTTTGAAAATATTTACTAACGATTATAATTTTATGACGGAGGCATATATAGGATATGGTTCATTGGCAGTCTTTTTCACTTCTCTTATCTGTGTGAAAATGACAGACCGCTGTCCACATTGTGGAAAGATGAAACAACCCTTTGGAAAATACTGCCCATACTGTGGTAAAGAAGTAAAATGATGAATTTGGCAGGGGTGTGATTGTATGAATATGATAAGAATACTTCAATTTTTGGTGTTGGTTTTCGGGATAAAAGAATTGTGGAATGCTTGGGCATATCACAAAAAGCAAAAAAAGAAATGGGCAATCGCCTCGTTGTGTATAGGCATTTTTGCTTGTGGCTGTGCGATTATCTCGCTGACAGGTATATTATAAATTCGGATTTGACATAGGAGGGTGAGCATATGAAAAAGATTATAACATTGCTTTTAACAATAGTTTGTGTAGTAGGTTTGGCAGGTTGCGGAGAAGATAAAACCGTAAATATCGACTTCCCTTTTGAAGTTGAGGATGTTGAAAATGTAGAAATGTATCACTATTCGGGTGCGCCTGTATCTGCCGAGAAGAAAATAGTTGTAGCAGAAGAAGATATAAAAACCCTGTATGACATGTTTGAGAGATTAGAGCTGACAGATAAAAAAGTAGAAGAAACCACAGGAGCAGATGTAACCAGCTTTAGATTTAATCTTTCAGATGGAACCAATTATGACTTGATTTATGGAGGCTACGGAGTTAAAAATGGAAGCCTGAAATCTGCAACAGGTGGTTTTGAATATTTTACAAGTGCAGATATTGGTTGGAATTGGAGATGGCTTAATGAAGAACTAGAAGCTACACCTGTTGAAGAAAGTGAACTTCCATAGTATTAAATGACACAGTACCATATGGTGAGCGGAGGTGCATAGGCGTGAAAAAGAACAAACTTATTATATTAGCTGTGTGCTGTATTGTGGCGTTTTCTTTAGTTGGTTGCAATAGAAAGTTAAAGAGTACAGATGACTTGATTGCAAAGGCAAGGGAAGAAATCACAGTAGCTGATGCAGATACGATAGAAGTTCAACTTGCAGCCAAGTACATCAAGGATGATAAGGCATTGATGTGGTTTATTACCGGCAATGAGTACCAGATGCATCGCTATTTTCCTATGGTTTTTGATGTTGTAGGCGAGGAAGAATATGTCTTCGTACAGAGACACAATGCTCTGGACAGAGGACAGGATATTGTTGTCTACAATTGGGGAGATGGTTATTCCTTTCTGGTAAATAATCCAAAATGTAAGAAGATACAGATTACCGGGAATATCGGAGGCTTGGGTGCAGTAACGGAGGTTGAAATTGGGGATGGAGAGTACCCGTTCCACTATTACTACGAACTGCTTCCACAAGAGTATATCTTTTTGGATGCCGAAGGAAATGAGATAAGGAGTGTGATTGCGTGAAAAAGAAGACTGCATTTTGGAGTATTCATTTGTTGGTCATTGCCTGTATTGCTGTTTTTATTTATGCTCAGGTAAATCCTAATGCCAAGCGTGAATTTCCCATTGACGGAAGCAATGTAGCCGATCTTGATACGGAGCGAGTTGTAGATATGATTGCCGAAGCAAAAAAGTTGGATGATGGTTCACAACTGTATGTCAATGACGATAATTTTGACCTCATGTTTACCCCAGATTTCAAGTGGGCAAATGATGGTGCAATTCGTTTTTTCTATACGAAGAAACAACAGACCTACAGTGCTCAACT
>CAZOSU010000071.1:0-7938 GCA_964582515.1 uncultured Acetatifactor sp.
AGGGAGTTGCCAAAGTAGATTATTCATCTAATTTTGCAACTCCTCCTTTATTAACGAAAGTACTTTGAAATGACAAATTTCTGCGTTTTATGTCCATTTACTTTTTCTTGTCATAATAATAGGTCTCCCACTGTCTCCCTGTGCAACTGTTGTTCCGCTTGTATTCTGTATTGTAACTAGTCCCTTAACGCGAATTGGAGCATAAGTTATATTTTCACTATATTGCATTGTTACAGATGTATTCTTTACAGCTCCACTAATACGTGTCGAAACATAACCATACATATCTACATTCAGACCAACCACTAAATTAGCTGTTCCTGTCGCAGATATGGTTCCTGATGCTGTTTTTACAGTGTTACTTTCATCTACAGTGCTATTACTTATATCAACAATCGAAAAATCACCATACGAAACATAATATCCATCCGTATCTTGAACTAATTTATAATTCTGATAAACCACATTACCGATGGCCGTTCCATTATACTTTATATTAGTACCCACTACATTATCATGCCCATGTGTCACCATTGCCGGCTTTCCGTTGTATGTTCCAAAAAAACATATACTACCATCTTTTACATCACCAGTAATCTTTTCGCCACCTCGCATCGAAGTTAATGTCGGTGGTTCCTCCATTTGATATATTTCAATGGGTAGTTCTTCTAAAGCAGGATCTAGCATCATTCTTCGCATTTGACTTTGACTATTCAACAACAAAACATTCTGTGGCAATATAAGTACCATCTCCGCCATAAACCACCAACCGGTATAATCCCGGTGAAAAATAGGGAAATGTACTTCTTACGAATGCGGATAGCATACTATTATGAACTTCTCCTGGCTGAAGGATTCTCAACGTTGCCGGATTGTCCAAATATGTCGAAAGCTCCATCCAGACCCCTTGATTCCAAACTTCTACACTGGGAACCATATCCGAATAATTCCACCTTGTATCACCCTCACTCTCCTAATGAAATAAATCTTACTCCCTTGCCTCCATAGTTTTGAATCCCCTCAAAGCATACTAGTTCGTGCCCTTTGTATACTAAAATTCCCTGGGTATTTTCCTGTACTCTATCATACATTTCCCTTGATACTTCAAATTCCAACTCCTTCTGCACATCCTCTGCAATACGAAATAAAAACCAATAGCTTTGTCTAATCTCCATCACTCCGGCCTCACAGGTCTGTGTAGTTTTATACATGGTTTGCGCGGTGTTTTTCTCCATACGCTTAGCAAGAAGTGTGGCACAAACCTCTACCTCCTTCCTCCCCCTGCGCTCTTTAATTTCCTTGCGTAAAATTCCAAGTAGAACAATACCAATAAACACCACAAACAATATTGTAATAATGTGTTCAAACCATGTTACTTCTACTCTCACCAAGCGAGTCCCTCCTTCATAAAATAACTATGTTATTCTTCATACCAGCCTGATGTCGGAAATGTTGGAATCGAAATCTGCCTAGAGCAACAGTCCCTTAGTCATTTCCATATATCACAATTCTCCTTCACCCGGAAGGCTTCAAAATAATTCTCCTCCAAAGGAATCCACTTTTCCTTAAACATCTGTAGCCGCTCTTCCCCTACCCGCTCCTTCAAACGAGCTATCTGAGTTTCCGCATCCACATCCAGAAAAATGGTCAAATCATAATAATCCTTTAGCTTGGGATGACAGCTGTAGGAGCCTTCCACCACTACCGTCCTGCTCCCATCGATGGTTCTCCTCTCTCCAAAGTCCATGGTCTTGCAGTCAAAGCACCGGTAGGTAACCCTGCTCTCACCGCGCTTTAAGGGCTCTAAAACTTCCTTCAGCACTCTTTCGTAATCCACGTTGCCTCCGGGCTGTGAAAGCCGCTCTGCAGTGCGCTGATGGGGCTGTAAGAAGAAATCATCCATATGCACCACGGAAAGTCCCAGCTTCTTCTCTAACATCCCGGCCAGGGTGGATTTCCCTGCGCCGCTTCTTCCGTCAATTGCTATAATCAATTGTATTCCTCTCCTGTCCTACTCTCCAAAGCTGATACCCACGTTCTTTGCTTCCTTAATCGCCGCGCAGTCCGGGTCCACCTTCTTTAACTTTCCTGCCACTTCCTCAAGGGGTACCGGCTTGGTCTCACCATCCACAATACCCACCATATTGCCATAGTTCTTAGAAAGAATCAGCTCTGCCGCCGCTGCGCCAAGTCTGGTGGAAAGCACACGGTCATAAGGACATGGAGCGCCGCCACGCTGGGTATGTCCCGGTACAGTGATACGTACCTCCTTACCTGTCTTTGCCAGAATCTCCTCTGCCAGCTCGTAGGAAACGGAAGGATGCTTTCTGTTCTTTAGCTTCTCCTTGTATTCCTTCTTGGACAGCTTCGCATCCTCCTTGGAAATTGCGCCCTCTGCCACTGCCAGAATGGTAAAACGCTTGCCCGCCTTATCTCTTCTGCTGATGGCTTCTGCAATCTTGTCAATATCATATGGAATTTCCGGAATCAGAATGATATCCGCGCCACCGGCAATACCCGCATGCAGGGTAAGCCAGCCCACCTTATGTCCCATTACTTCTACGATAAAAACTCTTCCGTGGGACGCAGCAGTGGTATGGATGCAGTCAATAGCGTTGGTGGCAATGTCCACCGCACTCTGGAAGCCAAAGGTCATATCCGTGCCCCAGATATCATTATCAATGGTCTTAGGAAGGGATACCACATTCAGTCCTTCTTCTCTCAGAAGATTTGCAGTCTTGTGGGTTCCGTTTCCGCCCAGCACCACAAGACAGTCCAGCTTCCATTTCTTGTAGTTCTTCTTCATGGCTGCCACCTTATCAAGACCGTTATCATCCGGCTCTCTCATCAGCTTGAAGGGCTGTCTGGAGGTACCCAAAATAGTGCCGCCAATAGTGAGAATACCGGAGAAATCTCTGGAGGTTAAAAGACGGTAATTGCCATAAATAAGCCCCTTATATCCATCCTCGATACCGTAGATTTCCACATCCTCTCTCTTCTCAAACAAAACCTTTGCAACGCCACGCATCGCTGCATTTAACGCCTGACAATCTCCTCCGCTTGTTAACATTCCGACTCTAAGCATCTTTTTTTCCTTCTTTCTTCTTTATTCCGCACTACCGGCCGCATCATAGGCCTGCTGATAAAACAGCTCCTGAGAATCAATCTTCACCTTGCCGCCCCTGCGGTTAATATAATTACCTTTATTATTCTGAGCCTTTCCCTTTACGGTATCCTTCATCACCGTATCAAATACGTCACGAATCCGCGCCTTGATATCCTCATCATAAATTGGTGTAGCCACCTCCACCCTACGCACCGTATTACGGGTCATAAAGTCTGCGGAGGCTATATAAATGCGGTCATTCTCGCCTCTGCCAAAGCGATAGATTCTGGAATGCTCTAAAAATCTTCCCACCACACTAATCACCTTGATATTGTCCGTCTCCCCGGGGATTCCCGGAATCAGACAACATATACCGCGCACAATCAATTCTACCTTCACCCCTGCCTTAGAGGCCTCAATCAGCTTTTCTATAATGGGCTTATCCGTCAGGGAATTAATCTTAATACCGATGTATGCCGGCTTTTTCTTCCTTGCCTTTAAAATCTCCTCATCCATCATCTCCAAAATGCGGTTTTGCAGGCAGTTCGGTGCTACCAGCAAATGCTCCGTCTTTTCCACCGTTTCTCCCAACAAGAGGGTACGGAATACCTCCGCCGCCTCCCTGCCGATTTCCTGATTGGCAGTAATCAGCGAGAAATCTGTGTAAAGGGTGGAGGTTTTTTCGTTATAATTACCGGTACCAATCTGCGTGATATACTCCAGATTCTCCCCAATTCTCCGTGTAATAAGACAAAGCTTGGAGTGCACCTTATAGCTTCCCAAACCATAGATAATGCGGCATCCCGCCTCCTCTAAGCGCCTGGACATTTCGATATTGTTGGCCTCATCAAATCTGGCCCGAAGCTCAATCAGTACCACCACTTCTTTTCCGTTCTCCGCAGCCTCCACCAGCGCATCGATAACCTTGCTCTTATCCGCCACACGGTACAGGGTCATCTTGATAGAAACCACGCTTTCATCCTCCGCCGCCTCATGAAGCATCTTTAAGAAAGGACGCATACTTTCAAAGGGATAATGAAGCAGCACATCCTTTTTCTCAACCTGCTCCATAACACTTTTCTTAGTATCAAGATAAATAGATGGTCTTGGTGTTCTTCTTTCATAAAACAACTCTGCTTTGTCCCGCAGAACCTGCTGCAGCTGGAATACATAGGATAAATTTAAAGGGGTATCCACCTTCACAATATGCTCCGGCTCCATGCCCAAATTATCTGCCAGCTCTGCCTTCACCTTAGGATTCAGCTCCCTGCTGATTTCCAGACGAACGGGGCTTAGGCGTCTTCTCTGCTTAATCAGATACGCCATCATATTGCGGTAATCCAGATCCTCGTCGTATACCTCCACCTCGTCGATATCCGCATTTCTGGTGATGCGGATGATGGACTTTTCCTTGATGGAATATTTGGTATACAGCTTGGATACAAAATGAAGAATCAATTCCTCACCCAGCATAAAGGTACCGGGTCTTGATGGAATCTCTATCAGTCTCTTAAATACACTGTTGCTGCAGGGCACAATACCTATTTTATTTTTCCCCTTTTTTCCCTCCAATACCACCAGTGCATACAACTCCTTGTTGTTTAAAAACGGGAATGGCTGCTGCTTTCCCACCACCATGGGTGACAAAAAGGGGGCAATGTTCTGGTCAAAATAATGCTCCAGCATCTCTCCCTCTTCCGGCGTCAGCTTATTAAAATTGATGATGCGGATTCCTTGTGGCTCCAGCTCCTGCATAAGCTCCTCATAGATTTTCGCCTTTTTCTTCTCCAGAAGCTTCACACGATGCAGTATGGCATCAATCTGCTCCTTACTGGTCATATTGGTTTTATTTTCCCGTACCTCTTCCCCGGAGTGCATCTGCACCATTAAGGTGCCCACACGTACCATGAAAAATTCATCCAGATTGGTCTGGTAAATGGAGGCAAAGGTAAGGCGTTCTGCCAAAGGAACGCTCTTATTTCCCGCCTCGTTTAGAACCCTTTCATTAAATTGCAGCCAGGATAATTCCCTGTTTGTATAACATTTTATGTTTTTCATTTTAAACGCTCCCTTTCCCCTCTCATTAGCCTTAGAATCTCATCTTCCGTTGCCAGATTTTGCGAAAAGGCTGTGGCACTTCCTGCTGCCACACCCATATGAAATGCCTGCTCATAATCCCCCGTACGTATGTAACCGGCTAAAAAGCCCGCTACCATGGAATCTCCGGCTCCCACACTGTTTATCACCATGCCTTCCGGTGCATCCATCCTATGCAACCTATCGTTTTCATCCAAAAGCACAGCTCCCTGACCACCCATGGAGACCAGTACATTTCTTGCGCCACGCTCCTTCAGTATCCTTGCATAAGGTATCACCTGCTCCTTTGTGGTCAGCTCCCGCTGAAAAATCTCGCTTAGCTCATGGTGATTAGGCTTCACCAAAAAGGGCTTATATTCCAGTACATTCAATAAAAGCTCTCCGCAGGCATCCACCACCACATGAATGTCTCTTCTACGCAGGCGTTTTAATATATCTCTGTAGATAGTATCCGGCACCCCTTTCGGCGAGCTGCCTGCCAGCACCAGATAATCGCCTGCCTGTAGCTGCTCCAGCTTCTGTAAAAAAAACTCCAGCTCCTCTGTAGAAATCCATGGACCACTACCATTAATCTCCGTACCGTCATAATTCAGCAGCTTTATATTAATACGGGTCATCCCTTCTTTCGCAAAGACGAAATCACCGGAAAATCCCAGTTCCTTCACCCTCTCCACCAGCTCCCTGCCGGTAAAGCCCGCGGCAAAGCCCAGTGCCACGCTTTCTATCTTCAAATTGGACAATACTGCCGAAACATTGATTCCCTTACCTCCCGGTGTCAGCCTTTCCATGCTGGTACGATTGGTCTTATGTAATTCAAACCGATTTACTACTGTAGCATAATCCAGGGAGGGATTCAGAGTCACTGTATATACCATATCCAATACCTACATTTCCAATAAATTTGCTTTTTCCAGACTATAAATCAACGCCGGTATCAGCACCAGCTGTAGTACAATCCCAGGCATTGCATTCACAAAGGCCTCTGCCAAAAAGACGCCTGGACCAAAGTCAATGCCCAGCATCCCATATACCAGAGCCGCAACCAATCCCCACGCCACTCTGCCTGCTATCATTGCAGACAACAGGCTTATGTAAATTCTCCACTTCTTAAAGCGAAGTCTCTGATAAGCAAGCCCTACCACCATACCATATACCATAAGCTCAAAGGCCATGCATACTGCTTTAGGAACCATAAGTGGCATTCCGAATAAAACACTTCTTAGGAGCGGGGTGATAAAGCCAATTACCATACCATACTGCCAGCCACATACGTATCCGCAGATAAACACCGGGATATGCATGGGAAGAAGCATATTCCCCACCTCCGGTATTTGTCCGGTGATAAAGGGCATAAGTAATCCCATTGCTAAAAATAAACCTGATAAAACAACCTTCCTTGTTCTCAATTTCAGCCTCCATCTTCTGTTTAGAACTTATTTCCTATTATAACAGATATTTCATACAAATATAACCATATCGCTCCATAATTTACACAATTTTTGCATAAACTAACGTGAAAGGAATACGCTGGTAAATTAGGACGACTTGTGATATTCTGATTGCAGAATAGATAAAAGGACTTAGAGTATGAAAAAGCTTCTATTAATTGCAACAGGGGGCACCATCGCCTCCACCCATACGGAAAGCGGTTTAACCCCTGCCCATGCTCCCAATGAGCTATTAAAATATGTACCGGAAACAGAAAGCTTCTGCAAGGTAGATTCCTTACAGCTTTTCTCCATGGACAGCACCAACATGGGACCGGCCCAGTGGCTTACTCTGGCCTCCACCATTGAATCCAAATATGAATTCTATGACGGCTTTGTTATCTGTCACGGTACGGATACCATGGCGTACACCGCTGCTGCCCTGTCCTACCTGATTCAGAACAATCGCCGCCCCATCGTCATTACCGGTGCCCAGAAGCCCATTGACCTGCCCATCACCGATGCCAGGGTAAATCTTCGCGACAGTCTTCGCTTTGCTTCCGACCCCCGGGCGCATGGCGTCAATATTGTCTTCGGCGGCAAGGTCATCGCCGGTACCCGGGCCAAGAAGGAATATTCCAAGAGCTACAACGCCTTCTCCAGCATAAATTACCCGGAGATAGCGATTATTCAGGACAGCCGTATTGTATTTTTCATCAATGATAAGGACCAGCTTCCAAGGCCCCTTACCTTTTATCACAATATCAATCCCAATATCTTTCTGCTAAAGCTGATTCCGGGCATTGATGGTAAGTTTCTGGAAACGATTCTGGAAAAATACGACGGTGTAATCATTGAATCCTTCGGTGTAGGCGGTTTCCCGGACAATGGTGACCACTGCTTTATGGATGCCATCAAAAAGGGCATCGCCCAAAATAAAATTATCGTCATGGCCACTCAGGTCACCCATGAAGGAAGCGATATGGCCATTTACCGTGTGGGAAGGGTGGTTAAGGATGCCTTTGATTTAACAGAAGCCTATGATATGACCTTAGAAGCCACCGTCACCAAGACTATGTGGGCACTGGCAGAGGCGCAGGATGAAAAAGAATTTAAAAAGCTGTTTTACCGGACTGTGAACCATGACATGCTGTTTCAGAATGAAGAACACTCGGATAATATATTGGAATAGTTTTAAAAAAGGCGTTGCCCAAAAGAGCCACGCCTTTTACTTTTCCCATTATTCATGCATAATCACCTGCGTCACAAATACATTTCCCTGCAATTCAAAGGAACAAATACCATGAT
>CAZOSU010000071.1:7948-10030 GCA_964582515.1 uncultured Acetatifactor sp.
TAATATATACAATGCTTTTACAGCCATATCCATGACCATTTCGATTAGAGAGAGGAATCCCATTCTGAAAGGATACCGGTCCCTGGCAGCTGTTTCGAACCTCCAGATACAATTTCCCGGATTCATAGTGAAGTAAAATGGAGCAAAAGCCCTGTTCTCTACATGCAGCAACGCTCCTTACCGCATTATCCAAAATATTGCCTAGTACAACACATAAATCCATTTCCTGAACAAAAATCTCTGCTGGAACAAATATATCAAATACCGGAGTGATTCCGGCCTCCTCCAGCTGAATTACATATCCATTTAGAAGAAGGTTCACCCACTGGTTAGAGCAATACTTCTTCACCATACCTCCATGATTTTTTCTTTCAATCTCTTCTGAAATCCCTATTACATTATCCATCTCTCCAAGCATAGCATATTGTTTTACCATGGTGGCATAATGCCGGATGTCATGGCGCAGGATCCTGGTTTGCTCATGACTTTCATTTAAAATATCCAGCTGCCTCTTCAAGGCTTCCGTGGACAACTGTATAATCTGATTTCTTTTCTCCCTCTCAATCATGTCATCCACACTGATATAATACATTTGAAGATAGTAAAAAATGACGAAAAAGAATAATGTGAAGATTAGTTCCATCATTACCACACTACTCTTAAAAATCAGATCCGTATATATGTAAAGAACATACGAAAGTACATACACCATAATCAGTGGTATGAAAAAGTGCATAATATCTTCCCGCTTACGCTTAAAGCCCTTTCTCATAACCGGAACCATCCACTTATAGATTGGAAAAGACAATATCAGGGAAGCAATTATCTTCCCGATATGTTCCTTATAAGGAAGGGTCGGGAGCATCACCATAATGATTTCAGCAAGAATAAACCTTGGCGACGTCAGAAAATAGCACATCATTATAGACGCTAAAGTAGGCATAACTTCCTTTTTGTAGTATAAAATACACAGCAAAAACAAAGGAAAATGTACCATTAACGGATATAACTGTACTACCAACCTCACCGAAATATAGTAGCCCACTCCAAATTGAAGCACTAATTCTCCCAATAAAAACAAAAGGAATACGTTAAAATTTCTTCGATTGGTCAATTTAACATCTAAAAATAGCAACGTAAAAATACTACCATAAAGAAGTGTCGCTACAGAATACAGCGCATTCACAAGTAGTTCCGAATTCATACCTGATTCCTCCCTTATGAGAAAATTGCTTTCGTAAAGGCAAAGTAATCCTGCTTAGCTGAAGCCACATATGTTCTGGATACCGGAATAATATAATCCGGGCTCAAACGAATGACACTTGAAGTAAACTCTTTAATATAGTGCATATTGATAATGAAGGAACGATGAGTGCGCGTAAAACACTCCTCTTCTTTCAAAAGTGAAACCATCTCTGTAATGGTGCTGTAAGTCTCCATTTCCTCGCCTGTATTTAAAAACAACAATACCTTATTGCGCCGAACTTCTATGTAAACAATATTACGATAAGGTATATTTTTCACAACACCATTATTGGTGATTTGCAGCTGTTTTGCCGCTGGAGAATCCTTTGTGCCCAACAACTCTGATAAAGTACGAAAAAGCAGCTCCTTTTGCAATGGCTTTAACAAATAGTTATATGCCCGTACCTCGTATCCATCCAGTGCATACTCGGGGCTGGAGGTCAAAAATATAATATGCGCAGTCTTATCCCGCTTCCGAATTTCCTTCGCAATCTGTACCCCATTTTTTCCTTGCATAATAACATCCAGAAAATAGATATGATAATAACAATCTATTCTGCACAGAGTATCTAAAAAATATTCCCCGTTATAATATAGATTCATCTGGAATATTACTCTCCGCTCTGAAAGATATTCTGAAATCAGACTATGTAGTTTTCCTGCGAATTCTCTATCATCATCCAGTATACAGATATTCAGCACGCTCACTCACCACTTTTCCTCGCATAATCCTTTATTAAATTATAAACATATTCACCAGTAAATACAACGCGCAAAAAATGCATTTCGTCCTCAAATTCTGTCGTTTTGTCCTTACTTTCTTTATCCCGCAATTTA
>CAZOSU010000072.1:0-6718 GCA_964582515.1 uncultured Acetatifactor sp.
CGAGGAAATGTTAGTAATTGATACTCCTAACGTAACCTTAAAGAATGCAAGCTCTACCCCGAGCATCGAGCTGAAGAACAAGGGTGTGGATATTGATGAAAACGCAGTTCGTATTACCCACTACTATGGACATGGTTATACCTACTACAGTATGGGTAGCGATTGTAAGTACGACGAGGAAATCTTAGCTGTAAACAAGGAAAACGGCTATGCTTCCTTTGAAAATCCCGGTGCCGGTACTACCTCAGACAGCTACTGGAATGCAACTGTAGTAATCAGTGCAGATGGCGTTGAGGCAGAGGGAATCATCTTTGAGAACTCCTTCAACCAGTATGTATCTGAAAAGGCAGCAAATGATGTTATCGTGGCACAGACCTCCGCAAAGGAAGGCAGTGTTCCTCGTGCAGATATGCAGGCTGGCGACACTACCGTTCAGGACAAGAAGTATGTAGAGAGAGCAGCAGCTCTTGCTATTTACAACAACTGTAAGGAGATTTCCTTTGATAACTGTAAGTTCATCGGCCGTCAGGATACCTTATATGGTGGAACCGGTGTAACTGCAGCATTCTATGATTGTGCAATTTACGGTGGTACCGACTATATCTTCGGTGGAATGACCGCTGTATTTGCAAAGTGTGATTTAGTATTTAATACCAGTGAAGATGGTAATGATGTAGGCTACATCACCGCTGCACAGACTGCGTCCGGCAGAGGTATGTTAATGTACAACTGTCATGTTACCAGTACTGTTCCGGGTGTGGACACCGCTTCTGAATATACCTCAAAGGCAGGTGCCTTAGGAAGACCTTGGCAGGCAAATACCGGTGAAGCAGTATTCTACTATACCGTAATCGATGCAACCGATTCTCATTGGTATGAGAATTCTCCTTCCATGATTCAGCCTGTTGGTTGGTTATCAACCTTAAGTGGCGAATCTGTGATGAGTGCCGAGTATGGTACATATGAAATGGCAAAGGATGTAGACAATCAGGCAAGCAGAGTTTCCTGGGCTACTACCTTAAATGAGACTACCGGCGCTAAATTAGCAGACGGTACTGAAATTTCTGTAGAAGCTTTCTTAGGCGACTGGGATGCTTTTGCAGGCAAGGATATGACTATCGTAATCCCTACCGAGAAGGTAGACAATAAGCCGGCAGAGGATGATGATACAGATACGGAAGCTCCGGCAACTACTGAGTTTGTATTTGAATCCAGCGCATTAACTGCATTTGCACAGGGCGCTAAGGCAGATGGTGATACCGAAAAGGCTGGTACTGACGATTACTTTACTTTAATCTACAGTGCAAAGACCAAGGTAGACTCCAGCTCCAAGACTTGGGATGACGGTTATACCTCAGGTCAGCGTGTGAACTTAGGTGGAGTTGTTTCCACTGAGAAGAATGCAATTAAATTCACTACCTCCAACCCTGCAACCGTGAAAATCTGGTGGGCACAGGGCGGAGATGACAACCGTGAAATGGCAATCATTGATGCTTCAGGAGCACAGGTAGCAGTTACCAGCGGAACCTATACCAAGAATACTGCTTATATCTCTACCTTAGAGCTTACCGAAGCAGGCACCTACTACTTAGGTGGTGCAACCAATAATAACTACATCTTCAAGGTTTTAGTAACCGAGGAGAAGGCAGCAGAGCCTATCGTAAGTACCTTAGAAACAAGTGCGTTAACAGCATTTGCAGCAGGTGCTAAGGCAGATGGAGATGAAGAAAAAGCCGGTACTGAGGATTACTTCACTTTAATCTACAGTGCAAAGACCAAGGTAGACTCCAGCTCCAAGACATGGGAGGATGGATATGCTTCAGGTCAGCGTGTAAACTTTGGTGGAGCAGTTTCAACCGAGAAAAACGCAGTGAAGTTTACCACCTCTAATCCAGCAACCGTAAAGGTATGGTGGGCACAGGGTGGCGATGACAACCGTGAAATGGCAATTATCAATGCTTCAGGAACACAGGTAGCAGTTACCAGCGGAACCTATACTAAGAATAGTGCTTATATCTCTACCTTAGAGCTTACCGAAGCAGGCACCTACTACTTAGGTGGTGCAACCAATAATAACTACATCTTTAAGGTAGAAGTAACCGAAACACCGGGTGGTGCTGTGAAGCCTCCTCGTGCTGACTGGTCTACCGTAGAAGCTCCTGCACTTGTAAGTGCTGAGCAGCTTACCACTGAAGATAATACAATTGAAGTAAATGCAACTGCAAACGTTGGTTATGATGGTGCGGATAAGATTACCGTTACCATGATGGATGCAGAAGGCAATGTTGTTGCAACCAAGAGCTCTTCTAAGGAAGCAACAGAACACACTGTAACCTTTAACCCTACCGCATCAGGTACCTACACCTTCTCCGTAGTAGCAGTTCGTGAGGGTGAAGCTGATAAGACAGGCGCAGAAACAAAAACTGTTGAGTTTACTCTTAAGTTAGAAACACCTTCTATCACCAGCGCAACCAGTCTTGGTGAGCAGGCAGATGGAACCGTTACTGTAGAAGTATGCTGGGATGCAGTAGCAGAAGCTACCGGTTACGAGGTATCTGTAGAAGGTACAGACATCAAGTTTGTTGTTACCGGAACTACGTATAACTTTAATGGCTTACCTGCAGGCATGAATTATGTCTTCGTTGTTAAGGCAATCCGTGGCGAAGAGGTAAGTGAAGGTGCTACTATTGATGGAAAGACTACCACAGAAGCTCAGGTGAAGTGGTCCTTTGCAGCATTCGGTAGCGGTGTTGATACTAAGAATAACGATTATGAAGGAAATGCAAATGACGGTAGCGTACGCGTGTGGTCTACAGGTGGCAAGGGTAAGATTGTACCCGGCTCTACCGATGGTCTTGCATTCTACTATACCGAAATTAATCCGGAAACCACCAACTTTACCTTGACTGCAACAGCTAAGGTAAATAACTGGACACTTTCTAACGGTCAGGACGGCTTTGGATTGATGGCAGCCGACCGAGTTGGTAAGCATGGTGACGGCTCTACCTTCTGGAACAACTCTTACATGGCAAGTGTAACCAAGGTAGAGTACTACTGGGATGGTACTCAGGTAAGTGATGCCGGAAGCAAGATTTCCATGAAGCTTGGCGTGGGCTCTCAGGAGAAGGCTGGTGTAACTCTTGATAATATCAATGAGGCACTTTCCTTGAACAATATGGATTTATTCTCATCCAAGATGACCACCTTAGAGACCAGCTGTGCATCCATTGGTGCCGGCACTTACAATATTGTAGGTAATTATACAGGAGCTGAGCCTACCGGTACGGTAGCAAATACTCTTACCGAGTTTAAGCTCACTATTCAGAAGAACAATACCGGTTACTTTGTAAGCTACGAAGATCCTACCGGTAAGGTTACGACCAATAAGTACTATGGTACGGATGTATTAAGCCAGTTAGATTCTGACTCTGTATATGTTGGATTCTTTGCATCCAGAAACGCAGATATTACCTTTGAAGACATTACCTTCACAACTATTGCATCGGAAGATGATGCACCGGCAGAGGAAAGACCTGTTACTTTAGTTACCCCGAATTATGTTGTTGAGTCTGCAACCTATGCAAACAGCGAAGATTATGAGCTTGTATACTACGGAAATGCAGATGGTAACTTAGTAATTACCGATGAAGCCGGTACAGTACTTCTTGAAACAGAAGTAAAGGCTGATACGAAGGTTCGTCATAATGTGAAGCTTAACCTTGGCAAGAATAAGTTCTATGTGACCATGTATCCGGATGCGAATTATCAGCCTTCCGAATATGAAAAGCTGGCTCACTATGAAGCTAAGAGAATTACTCACGTTGTAGAGTATAGAAACAGTCCTTATGATGTAGTATATGTAAGTCCTGATGGAGTTTGGTGTAACCAGGGTTCTAAGGATAATCCATTAGATATCTACACCGCAGTGAAGTGGGCTAGACCTGGTCAGCGCATCTTACTGATGGAGGGTACCTATAACTTAACTGTAACCTTAACGGTTGACAGAGGTATTAACGGTACCGCAGATAATATGATTTACTTAATGGCAGATCCTGATGCTACCAGCAGACCGGTTCTTGACTTTGGTGGATATTGTGCAGGTATGGTTCTCGGCGGTGATTACTGGTACTTACAGGGCTTTGATGTAACCAATTCCGCAGATGCACAGAAGGGTCTCCAGATTTCCGGTGACAACAATGTTGTTGACCAGATTCATGCTTACAGAAACGGTAATACCGGTATTCAGATTAGTAGATTAAAGTCAACGGACCTTTGGGAAGATTGGCCTTCCAACAACTTAGTTCTGAACTGTACCTCTTACCTTAATGCAGATAAGGGTTATGAGGACGCAGATGGTTTCGCAGCGAAGTTAACTATCGCTGACGGAAACGTATTTGATGGATGTATCGCTGCTTACAACGCAGATGACGGATGGGATTTATTCGCTAGGGTAGAAACCGGCGCTATCGGTAAGGTTGTAATGAAGAACTGTGTTGCATTCAAGAACGGATACGATATTGATGAGGCAACCGGTGCTGAAATCAATGCCGGAAACGGTAACGGATTTAAGATGGGTGGAGACAGTATTACCGGTTACCATGAGTTAATTAACTCTTATGCATTTGGAAACAAGGCTAAGGGCTTTGACTCTAACAGCTGTCCTGATATTCAGGTTAAGAACAGTATCTCGTTTAATAACTTATCTTACAACGTAGCATTCTATACCAATAATGCTCTTGATACTGATTATTACGCAACCGGAATCATCTCTTACAAGACTGCTTCCGGTGAAGCTGAAAACATTAAGGCTAAGGGAACCCAGGATTCCTCTAAGATTTACGGAACTACCAACTACTACTTTGATGGTACCCAGTCTGTAAACTCTGAGGGAGTAAAGGTTACGGATGACTGGTTCGTATCCTTGGATATGGAAACTGCAATTTACGGCAGCAAGACCAGAAGCGCAAATGGTGCAATCTCCAGAAATGAAGATGGTACCATCAACATGAACGGCTTCCTTCAGTTAACCGATAATGCTCCTGCTGGAGTAGGCGCAGATGGAACAGGAACTGCTTCTATGGTGATTGCTATTGATTGGGAAGGCAGCCTTATCCCGGATGCAAATCCTAGTGCAGGCACTGTTTCCGGAACCGGAACCGGTACAGGTACAGGAAGCACTGACACAGGAAGCACTGATACAGGAAGCACCGGAGCAGGTACAGCAGGTACCGGCACTGCAGGTGCAGTAGGTGGAGCAGCTAAGTCTCCTGATACCTCTGATAACAGTCTTGCAGCAGCTCCTCAGGCTCCTGTAGAGAAGGCAGAAGCTGTAGAGCCTGTAACTCCTGTTGTTTCAGTTGTTGAAGTTGCTACGATGACTTCTAATAACGGAACATCCATCCTTCCTTGGATTTGTCTCACTGTTATTGCTCTTGCAGGTGGTGCACTGGTATTAACCGGTAGCGCAATCTTCAGAAAGAGAAAAGAGGAAGAATAATCTCTAAAAATGACACATTAAGGGTATAAAAATACCAGTGTTGTAGAAGAGCAAAATTATGTAAAATTAAGGGTAGCTACTTAGGTAGTTACCCTTATTTTTTTGCGGGAGGTTATATATAGATATGAAAGGGAGAAAATTTTTAAGTCTTGTAGTAGCTGCGACCCTCAGCGTGGGACTTTTAGCGGGCTGTGGCGGCAATGCGGAGAACAGCTTAGCGGAAAGTAATGTGCAGGAAAGCAGTGTGCAGTCGACGGAGGTGCCGTCAAATCCCACGGAAGTGCCTGCGGAGGTACCGGCACAGGAGCCTGTAGCAGCTGAAAATACCATGACAGCCCTGGAAATGGCTAAAATTATGGGAAATGGCATCAATCTGGGAAATACCATGGAAGCATACGGACACGCTTCTCTGGGCGTAGGGCTGGATACCAGCGCATACGAGACCTATTGGGGCAATCCGGTGACTACCCAGGAGATGATAACAGGTATGAAGGAGGCAGGCTTTGATTCCTTACGCATTCCGGTAGCGTGGACCAATGCCATGAATTTTGAATCCGGCGATTATACTATTGGACAGGATTATCTGGACCGTGTAGAAGAGATAATTAATTATGCTATAAATGAAGATATGTATGTCATCGTGAATGACCACTGGGATGGAGGCTGGTGGGGAATGTTTGGTTCTGCCACTGAGGAAACCAGAGAGCAGGCTATGGAGCTTTACACCTCCATGTGGACACAGATTGCAGAGGAATACAAGGATTATGATGAACACTTAATCTTTGAATCCGGTAATGAGGAGTTGGGCTATCGTTTGAATGATACGGATGTTGCCAAGGATTCCGGAACTTTGTCCGATGACGAATGCTTTACCGTGACCAATCAAATCAATCAGGCATTTGTGGATACCATTCGCAAATGCGGCGGCAACAATGCAGACAGATTCCTTCTGATTGCGGGCTTTGGTACTGACATTAATAATACGGTGGATGAACGTTTTGTGATGCCTGCGGATACTGTCTCTGATAAGCTTCTTTTATCAGTACACTACTATGACCCATCCGGCTACTGTATTTTTACCAGTGTGGATACATGGGGAAGCAAGGAAGAATATGAGTACATGAATTCCCAGCTTGCGAAATTAACCAAGTTTACCGACCAGGGAATCGGTGTTGTAATCGGTGAATACGGTGTACTGATGGAGCAGGTAGAATTAAAGGA
>CAZOSU010000072.1:6728-9962 GCA_964582515.1 uncultured Acetatifactor sp.
GCTGAGCTTTATGTAGAGAATTTCCTGGATAACTGTGATTTATATAATTATGTGCCCATGCTTTGGGATTGTTCAAATCTTTTTGACCGTAGAGCGATTAAGATGGTGGATGAAGAGATGGCCGCTATCTATCAGGAGCATAAATATGCAAATCAGGCCGGGATTCCTGAAGAAGAGCTGAAGGCAGCTGCACAGGCGGACTTGGAGGAGGCTCTTGCAAACGCCTCCGACGGCTTTGCCCTTTCCGAGGATAAGGCGGTAGCATGGATTATGTACAACAGCAGTGACTGGGCTACCCTTTACAGCGTAGGTGATGTATATGACCCGAATTCCAAAACCGCCGGAATAATTGCTACGGATGTAGAGATTACCGGAGAGGGGGAATATACGGTAGGACTTGACTTTACCGGCACCGCAGCAGGTTATGCAAATGGTGTGGTATTCTCCGCACTTGCTATCGGAAACGGAGAGCTTCTCTATCCGGGATATATCATCAATATTACAGAGGTTTTGATTAACGGCGAGCCATACAAGCTGACCGGAAGACCTTATACTGCCAGTGATGACAAGAAATGTACCAGAGTAAATCTGTATAATGGGTGGGTAAGTGCACTACCGGATGATATCAGAGTTTTTGGTGGTGGAACCACAGGCTGTTCACCATGTCTTTTGGATGCTGCCACTCTGGGCAATGTGGAAACCATTCAGGTGACCTTTAGCTATGTACCTGGAAACTAAATAAAAATTTCCGGCGGGGGCTTACTTTAGTCCCCGCTATTTACTTTTTTAAAATTTATTGATAGAATATTATCAAATATGTTCTGGTGGGAAGAATTTCCCATGGAAAGGATTTTTATGAATGTAGTGGTTGGAATCGATATTGGCGGAAGTACCACCAAGATTGCGGGCTTTTGCAACGACGAGCTTTTGCAGTCCGTACAGGTAAAGGCGAATTCGCCGGTTGCGTCCCTTTTTGGTGCCTTCGGCCAGTTTTTATTGGAGAATAAGCTGAATTTACAGGATATTGCGGAAATCCGTTTGACGGGTGTAGGAAGCAGCAGTATTCATCAGCCAATATACGGAATACCCACCTATCATGTTGACGAATTTGTAGCGGATGGTGTGGGCGGAAGATATTTCTCTAAGGGAGAGAAAATTGTGGTTGTCAGTATGGGGACGGGAACCACATATGTGCTTGTGGATGGAGAGAAATTAACACATTTGGGTGGTATTGCAATTGGGGGAGGTACCATCCTGGGCTTATCCAGACTGATGCTCAATACAGAGGACGTGGAGACGCTGCAGGAGATGTCTTTAAAGGGGGATGTAGGGAAAATTGACCTTCGCATTGGGGATATTTCCAATAAACCGCTTCCGGGTCTGGATTTGGACATTACGGCGGCGAATTTCGCCAATGTGGCACCCAGTGTTTCCAAGGAGGATATTGCCGCCGGTATCGTACATATGGTGCTGGAGAATATCTGTCATACCGGTACATTGATTGCCAGAAGTCATGGAGTAGAAGAGTATATTTTAATTGGTTCTCTTGCTTATTTTGACCAGTGTCCGGCAATCAGTGAAAGCTGTGCGGCCATGGAGGGCGGGAATGTACATTTTGTGATTCCTGAGGCCTGTGGCTTCGGTACTGCTATCGGTGCGGCACTGGCACAGGGAAAGGATTGTACGGAAATATAATTTTTTATGGGTGAGAAGTGAAGAAGCTACGGTATTACCAGCTATCCCACGGATGCACAGGATGCAGAAAGTCTGGTAGTGTGTGCGGACAGAGCCATGTATCAGGTGAAGCGAAGTGGAAAGAACCAGTTTGCCATTTATGATGAATCCATGGCCGGACTACAGGAAGAAGATGTTTAGAAAGTACTTTACTTTTTAGAAAAAAAGTAATAAAATACGTTAATAGATAAAGCGTTGACGAGAACAGTACCTTTTAGAAACGTGCCAGAGAGGGCTGCCGTGGAAACACGAGCTGAAAGCAGCTTCACCGGACTAATTGGGAACACCATCTCTGAGTGGCTCTAATACAGCCCGTATCCCTACGTTACAGGAAAACGAGAGGCTCTTTTATTCTTTCAGGCGTAAGAGGGCAACAAGGGTGGAACCGCGTATATTTACGTCCCTTGCAATAGTTAATATTGCAAGGGATTTTCTTATGCCCTTGCAGCCAATCGAAGGAGGTTCAAAATGAAAATCACTTTAAAAGACGGCTCTGTAAAAGAGTATGCAAGCGCAATGAGCGTGTATGAAATCGCACAGGACATTTCAGAAGGTCTTGCGAGAGTAGCTTGTTGTGGTGAGGTTGACGGTAAGGTAGTTGACCTTAGAGACATTGTGGACAAGGACTGCAATTTAAACATTTTAACGGCAAATGACAAGGAAGGCTTAAAGACTCTCCGCCACACCACTGCCCATGTTCTGGCAGAAGCTGTAAAGCGGTTATTCCCTGAGGCAAAGCTGACCATCGGACCAAGCATTGAAAATGGTTATTATTACGATTTTGACCATGCTCCTTTTTCACGGGAGGATTTGGATAAGCTGGAAGCAGAGATGAAAAAAATCATCAAGGAGGGGGCAAAATTAGAACGCTTTACCCTTCCCAGAGAAGAAGCTATCAAGCTTATGGAAGAGAAGAACGAGCCATACAAGGTAGAGCTTATCCGTGACCTTCCGGAGGATGCAGTGATTTCCTTCTACAGCCAGGGGGACTTTGTAGACCTTTGTGCAGGTCCTCACTTAATGAGCACCAAAAATATCAAGGCATACAAGCTGACCTCTTCCTCCGGTGCGTACTGGAGAGGAAGCTCTGATAATGCCATGCTGCAGCGTATTTACGGTACTGCATTCAATAAGAAGGAGGAGCTGGCAGAGTACCTTGAGTATTTAGAAAATATTAAGCTTCGTGACCACAATAAGCTTGGTCGAGAGATGGAGCTGTTCACCACCGTTGATGTAATCGGCCAGGGACTTCCGCTCCTCATGCCTAAGGGAGCAAAAATGATTCAGACCATGCAAAGATGGATTGAGGACGAGGAGGAGAAGCGCGGTTATGTGCGTACCAAGACGCCTCTGATGGCCAAGAGCGACTTGTATAAGATTTCCGGACACTGGGATCATTACAAGGAGGGAATGTTCGTTTTAGGTGATGAAGAGAAGGATAAGGAAGTATTTGCCCTTCGTCCTATGACCTGTCCGTTCCAGTATTATGTATATAAGGCT
>CAZOSU010000073.1:0-9953 GCA_964582515.1 uncultured Acetatifactor sp.
CCGGGTGACGGATGAGGCGAAACAGATTTTACGTACTATGAAAAGAGGATAGAAAAGGGGGATGGTGGCATGAAAGTGACCCGGTTGTGGGCAAACAACCGGGCCTTGTAAGGAGAATGTATGAAAACCCAAATAATAGGATAATTGTTTGTCGAAGCTAATCGGTCCCCAATACATTATTATCAAAATCCGCTAGCTCCATTTTTGTCAGGCGTTTGCCCGAATCATATGATACATTTATCATAACAGCAAAATATGGCGAAAATATGGACATGAAATAAAAAAGTTCTAAAAGAAATTAACAAAATGTAAAGGAATTAGAAAATATGAAAATACATCGCATGCATTACCGTGCAAAGCTAATGTCCGGTTATGACAAGGAAGGATTTCAGAAGATGTTAAGTCAATGTCAGGAAAATGTCCGCAGTGCCCAGAAGAATGGGCAGGTGCTGACTGCTGCATTATATCTGGCAGATACCCCGGATATCTCCCGCACCCTGTTTTTCTATTATGAAGGAGTGGGTGACGATAGTGTCATTTCTGTGGAGGAGCTACTTGCCCCCTTGAAGGAGTATCTGCAGACCTGGCCCGGTATGACGGAGAATCGTAATTGGGTGAAAATGTACCATATTTATTACCATTCCATCCCGGAATCGGTGGAGGGCTGGAAGCGTGCCGCAAGGCCGGAGCTGCGCCGGGGACGTATTGCTCTTTTATATGAAGAGAAGCTGTTCAGCTATGTATATTACCACAAGGCCATTGTGGACGAGGGGCTTCTTACCGGGGACAAATACCAGTCCATCGCGCTTCATGAAAACCTGCTGTTTTCCTACTTTGAGGAGCCTAAGACCATGGTGAACATCAAGAATTCCCCGAAGGAATCCAAGGTAATTGAAGATTGGCTGGCGGTGGACCCGGAGAGCCATTTCATCCACACGCCGCAATGTGAGGGACTGAATTTTATGTTTTTACCTGCGCTCTTTGCCATGGGTGTGGAGGATTTGGAGGATTAATAAGAGATGATAATCGATACACATGCACATTACGATGATAAGGCCTTTGCTGAGGATAGAGAAACGTTACTGACACGGCTGTCAGAACATGGAATTTGCCGTGTGATTAATAGTGGCGCCAGCCTGGAGGGCTGCAAGCGGACCATAGAGCTGACGGAGAAGTACGATTTTGTCTATGGAACGCTGGGAATTCACCCCTGCGATTGTGAAGAACTGACCGAAGAGGATATACAGTGGATAAAAGCCCAGTGCGCCCACGAAAAAATTGTTGCGGTGGGAGAAATCGGTCTGGACTATTACTGGGATGAGCCGGAGCGGGAAACACAGAAAAAGTGGTTTGCCCGCCAGATGGAGCTGGCAAAGGAGATAGGACTTCCCATGGTGATTCATTCCAGAGATGCAGCCCAGGACACCATTACCATGATGAAGGAGCACCACGCAGAGGAAGCGGGTGGTGTCATTCACTGCTACTCTTATACGAAGGAATCTGCAAGAGACTTTCTGAATATGGGCTTTTATTTTGGCATAGGAGGTGTTGTGACCTTCCAGAATGCAAAGAAGCTGAAGGAGGCGGTGGAATATCTGCCCATGGACCGGATTCTTACAGAGACGGATTCTCCTTATCTTGCCCCGGTTCCCAATCGTGGTAAGCGCAACGACTCCCGCAACCTGCCCTATGTGGTAGCGGAAATTGCAAGGATTAAGGGACTTTCCACGGAGGAGGTAGAAGCAATTTGTCTGGAGAATGCGAAGAAACTGTACAGAAAGCTAAAGTAGCTTTGCACCAAAATAAAAAGGAGGTTGCCAACACTTTATCATAGTAATATACTAAACATGGCAATACGAAAGAATGATAACGATTCAGAGCCCATTATGACAAATTTGCAGGACTCTGAGTAGTTACAGAATAACGAGGGAAGTAGGAGGAAGTATATGTCATTAGAAGTCAAAGAGTTAGTTAAGAGCTATGGAGACAAGACGGTTGTAGACCATCTTTCTTTTTCTCTGAAGGAGCCGGGTGTATATGCGCTCTTAGGTACCAATGGTGCCGGTAAGACCACATCCATCCGTATGATTTTGGGGATGCTCGCAAAGGATTCCGGAGAGGTGCTTTGGAAGGGAAAGCCCATGGATTCCATGAACATGAATATCGGATATCTGGCTGAGGAAAGAGGCCTTTATCCAAAGTACGAGCTGATGGACCAGCTCTTGTATTTTGCCAAATTAAAGGGGGTAAGTAAGGACGTAGCCAAGGAACGTATTGCATATTGGGCGAAGCGTCTGGAAGTAGAGGAATACTTATATCCCCAGCAGACCAAGGGTAAGAAGAAGGAAAAGTCCAAGATGGCAGACCAGCTGTCCAAGGGTAATCAGCAGAAAATCCAGATGATGGCGGCGCTGATTTCCGAGCCGGAAATCTTGATTCTGGACGAGCCCCTTAGTGGTCTGGATCCGGTAAATACGGATTTGTTTAAGGGTATTATTCGTGAAGAGATTGCTAAGGGAAAATATTTAATCATGTCATCCCATCAGATGGCAACCATTGAGGAGTTCTGTAAGGATATCACTATCTTAGTACGTGGTAAGGTGGCTTTGCAGGGCGATTTAAATGAAATTAAAAAGAGCTACGGCAGAGTAAACCTCATTATAAAATGTGATGAGGAATTTGATGATATAATTGCGAAGCATGGACTGGAGATTTTGAGCGATACACCGGATGGAAAGCAGCTGAAGGTGACCGGCGAAGACCAGGCAAAGAGCTTTTTGGAGGACCTTCTTGCAGCAGATAAGAAGGTGGTGCGTTTCGAGCTTCGCGAGCCTTCCTTACACGAGATATTTGTAGAGAAAGCAGGTGCCCAGCATGAAGAAGACTGATTATAGGGGCTGGCAGGAGGTTTTCCGCTTTTCCTTCGAGCAGGGATTCAAGCAGAAATCCTTTAAGGGCTTTCTAATCATTATGTGTGTGCTGTTTTTGTTGGGGCCCACAGTACTTACTTTGTTCCAGTCCGGGGAGGATGCAGAGGAAACAAAGGTTACGGTAGAGAATTTATATGTTTTTGATGAGGTTGGACTTCCCATTGATTACGAGAATGCTTTTGCGGAAACGGAGCTTTCCGCAGTAAAGGTCAGCGTGAAAACCGATATGACCTATGAGGAGTACACAAGGAGTATCGAAGAGTCCGAGAATTCCAAGGATTCCAAGGATATTGGTGTGCAGATTCGCCATGAAAGTGCAGGCTACTTTCAGCTGACTTTCGTGCGTGCTACGGAGGACGCATTAGAGGATGATGAGTGTGATATGGTTGGCGATACCTTTACGGTATTTTTCGAGGAGGCAAAGCGAAAGGCAATCGACGTCAGCCAGGAGCAGATGGATTTCATTAACCAGTCCGTGGGTACTAAGATTCTTTTTGCTGAGGAGGACGGTACCATTACCCCGGAAGAGGAGGCGGAGGATGGCATTTCTCTGGATGAGTATTATGTGCTGTTAGGTGGAATCATGCTATGTACGATGATTATCACGTTAAACGGCAGCAGTGTAGCTAATGCCATCGTGACGGAGAAGTCCACCAGGGTTGTGGAGTACCTTATGATTAATGTACGTCCCATGGCTCTTATCGTGGGAAAGATTCTGTCGTGTCTGTCATTAACCTTGATTCAGTTTGGTGTAATGGGAGCGGCATATTTTGGTTCTACCTTGATTCAAAAGGCTGTATTTTCAGAACAGGAGCTTAGTGCAGCAGCAGAAAGCACCTCTGCACTGGCAGCTTTTAGCGGTATCAGCCCCGTAAATGTGATTTTGGCAGTACTTATTGTGCTGATGGGCGTACTGTTCTTCAGTATTTTAGCAGGTCTTGCAGGTGCCTCTGTCAGCAAGATGGAGGAGCTTGCCGAGGGTATGAAGGTATATCAGATGGTGCAGGTGATTGGTGCTTACATCGGTATCGGTATCTGTCTGATGGAAATGATTGGCGGCGTGAACCCGCTGATTATCAATATTTGCGGACTTATCCCCATCTCTACCCCATTTATTGTTCCGGCCATGTTACTTACCGGAAGGATGACGATGGTGGTAGCACTGATTGGTTTGGCGCTTCTTACCGTGATTACTGTAGTATTGTATCTTTTCACCGCCAGTGTGTACGAATCCATGATTTTCTACAATGGAAAGGTACTCAAGCTTAAGGATATTCTGGCGATTTCCAAGGTACGCAGAGGAAAGGGGGGCAAATAATATGAAAAAAGGTGCATTTACCGGATGGCAGGATGTATTTGCCTTTACATGGAAGCAGGCGATTAAAGGAAAGGGCTTTAAGGTGGCAACCATCGGAGTGGCGCTGTTGTTTTTAGTGGTGGGTCTGGCCATCAGTACCATTATGGCATTTGTGCAGTCAGGCGAGGATGGTAAGGTATCCCCCATTGGTGTGGTATCCTTAGAGGATGAAAGTGGTCTGGCGGTACTGTATCTGGACGGATTTACTTATAGCTATGGGGAGGAATATCCCAATGTTTCCTTTGTGGAAAATGCAGAAGAGTACTCTCTGAGATTAAAGATTACCCAGGAAGAGGGGGGGTATCTTTTATCAGCAGTTATTCCTTTTGAAAGCGAGATTTCTGAGTCGGATGCACAGGCTTTCCTGGATGATTTCACCGTGTGTATGGAGCAGAGCAAGCTCCTTTCCTCCGGAATTCCGCAGGATAAGCTGGTCTTTGCCATGAGTGGTGTTTCCACGGAATACCTGACTGCCGGCGAAAAAGAAAAGAGCGTGGGTGAATATCTGGTGATTACATTTGTACCTATGCTTACTATTCTTGCATTGTATATGATGACTCTTGTCTATGGTCAGGGGATTGGAAATCTTGTCAGTGTGGAGAAGTCTTCTAAGCTGATGGAGATGGTTCTCACCATGACAAAGCCCTATGCTCTTTTGCTTGGAAAGATTTCCGCGACGGTGGTGCTGGCGCTGCTTCAGCTGGGACTTTGGATTGCATGCTTTGTAGGTGGCTTCTTTGGTGGTGACCTGATTGCCAGGACCATCATTTATCCGGATTATGTAAATTATATTCTGGAAATATTTGAGCTTTTAAGCATGCAGGAGGGAAGTACGGCTTTCTCCGCAGGTGCAATTGTGTTATGTCTGCTTTGTATGTGTATCGGCTTTATGTTCTACTGTGTGCTTTCCGGTACGGTTGCATCCTTTGCAAGCAAGACCGAGGAGCTGGCACAGTACATGGTGTACTACCAGATTGCTGTTATTATCGGCTTTATAGGTGCCTATACATTGCCATTGCAGGAGAAGGACTGGCTCAATACTATTCTCAGAATCTTCCCGCTAACCAGCGCATATCTTCTTCCGGGCGATATCCTGGTAGGTAATGTGAATGTGGGACTTGGCGTAGTATATACTCTGCTGCTCTTTGCATTTACCTTAGGTCTGGTGCTTGTGGCAGGAAAGGTTTATAAGGCCCAGCTTTTCCATAAGGGAGTAAATTTTTTGGAGAGATTCAAAAAGAAAAAAGCAGTGAAATAAAAGGACAATAAAGGAGGCTGCCAATGACTTTAAGAGGTTGTTGGCAGCCTTTTTGATGAGAAAGCTTAATTGACCCGATAGAGGTTTGTATTGCCACTAGAGAAAACAAGTTCAAAATTCTCCATAAACAGGTTCTCGTCAATGGTGTAATTAGACCGTTCGTAGGCAGAAATGACCACATAGGAGACATCATATAGCTCGTACAAAGGGAGGTTTGCAAGTGGTGCCTCCAGCATTGCTTTCACATGCTGCTTGCGCATTGATGTATCGATGCCATGGAAGTATAGGAAAGTATCGGCACCACATACTACATTTCGCCCGGTCAGGGACGGAAGGGCATTATTGTGATGGGTATGGGTCAGGAACACTGCGTCAGGGGCAGTATTTTCTTCTACATATTTTGCCAATGCTACCTGGTCTGCCGAGTATAATTGGTAGCTGGAAACCATTTCTCTTTGCAGGGTCAAAATACCGGAAAAGAGGGAGGCGAAAAGGAAGCAGAAGCTGATAAAGCGTATTCCTCCCACATCGCGGAGCTTTCGGTACAGCTCCACAGCATAATCTGCGGCCACAATACAAAGCAGCAGATAGACCGGATAAAGAAGCTTGTTGTTATCATAGACATTAGGAGTAAATACAATTAACTCTGCCAGATACCAGATGACAAGAGCCGGGAAAAGCAGATGTCTGGTCTGTTTTCGGCCCTCACATATGGCGGCAGCTATCAGTATTAACACTAAGCCGATGTTCTTTAGGTAAAACCAGGGATAGGCATCGCCTAAGTTGCCCCAGTTGAAATGACCTCGAAGGAAGCCGCCCTCAGCCACCTGCCCGAAGGTCCAAAAGAGAAGCTGGGGAACTGCCAACACAAGGACACAAAGCAGGTATATTCCCCAGGTGCCAAGCAGCTCCTTATATCCCTGTTTCCGTAGGTACTGTACCAGTAAGAAAAGGCCGCATAGTATGCATAAACCTATACCGGAAATTCCCAGAAGCATCAGCTTGTCTGAGGAAATGCCGCCATTATTTATTCGGTATTGCAACAGGCTCATAAACAGTACAAAGAAGAGCAAGACGTATCCGCCGTACCATTTCCCCTCTTTTTTCCCGCGGACTTCCCGGAACAGATAAAGTAAAAGCCAGGAGGCGCTGATTAAACCGATTGCAAGAAATGAATGGGTATGAACCATGGGGAGAGCGCTGGCAAAAATTCCCGCATATAAAAAATAATTTTTTTCCCTTCCGAATACGGCCTGATGAAGCAGCCAAATGCAGGGAAATAGTAGTGCATATCCAAATAAAGTGGCTCTTTGCGGCAGAAACATATCTGCAATTACATTAACCCAGCGTATATTGTGGTCTACTAAATTAGTGGGTGTGGTATAGAAGCCCGTGAAAATGTCTGCAAAAGAATATTCTCTGTTTTGTGCCCAGTCAATAAAATAGAGAAAACCAAGCCCACCATTAAAAAAGTAAAGAGCGAAGGTCAGCAGGGCTTTGCCCCGGGACTTAAGTAAAGTCATCGCCAGCAGATATACACTTCCCATGACCTGTGCAAATGCAGCAAGCATGGGTAAAATGTAGGAAAAACGCAGAGATGCCCCCATCAAATAAATGCTGGAAGAGATACTATCGGACAAAAATGGGTAGGACAGCCTCGTACCGGGAAAGAGAGAATAATCCGGAGGAAAGGTCTGCTGGTTTTTTATACTGGTGATAAAGCCTAAGTGCATATTCATATCCCCATAGGTACATTGTCCCGCATACATGGAACCGCTTTCATCCATGGGAATCGTATGGGTGTGCAGAAGATATATCCATAAAATCATGGTGCCTGTAAAGGCAAGAGCAAACCATTTGTGTCTCAGGAGAGCAGAGCCGCTGCCGGCGATGCATTTACGTACCGGCACCTGTTTTTTGATTGCAAGTAAAAAAATGGGCAATAATGCAGCCAGCGCAAACAAATGGGAAAGCAGCGTAAAGTCAAATATAAAAGAAAAAAGGATGGGAATCCACTGTAGCATAAGAGAGCCAAGACAACTGCCAAGAAGCAGTTTTGTCGGAGGTTTTTCTTTCTCTAGGAAAAGGAAGCTCAGAAGAATGCCTGCAAATTGAAAAACGGCAAAGTAAAGAAAACCCAGTAAATTGCCTAAAGTAGAACCGAACATAGGAAACCTCCGCATGTAAAATATATTTTTTATTATACCAAGTTGCTGGCAGCAAGTACAGTTTTTTCTACCCATGTTGTTTTAAGCTTGGGGGAGCCTTACCTCATGGCTAAAGGAGCCACGCCCGTTTTTGGTATACAATGGTCCGCTGCTCAGCCCGGGTACCTTGGCTGTTTTCAAAATATATTGTATCATGTATAATACGAGAGGTAGGGAGATTAGCTTCCTGTCGCTTTGTCCGCTTGCAATCCGGGCTGAAGCTGTGGCAAAAAAGAAAGTTAATTTAAGGATGCACAGCAGAGAGGAGAATATACATAAAATGAATAAGAAGTACTGGGAATATATGCTGGTAACCCTGCTTACCATTGGAGGAATATTTTATTTGATGTCTCTGTTTATGGGGTTTCGGTTGACCTCCGTTAATAATTATAATACATATTCTCTACAGGCTGATTCCTGGAGGCTGGGAAGGCTGGATATGGGGCAGGATTATCCATGGCTGG
This sequence comes from uncultured Acetatifactor sp., assembly GCA_964582515.1. Taxonomy (GTDB): domain Bacteria; phylum Bacillota; class Clostridia; order Lachnospirales; family Lachnospiraceae; genus Acetatifactor. The sequence continues at coordinate 8,217 of CAZOSU010000073.1, forward strand.
AGCTTGCTATCCGTGAGGGAAAATATTATTGCAGTTTTCCGCCATTTCCCTCTTATGTATTGTTTCCTCTGACCTTGTTTTTTGGCAGTAGCACTCCGGATTATGTGTTGTTGTTATTATTGGATTTGCTGGCGGCATTTTATTTATATAGACTGGCAGTAAAGCTGGGAGTAAAGGAAGAGACAGCAGCATTATTAACCATATTTGTGACAGTAGGTGCCAATACCCTGTTTGTAATGGTGAGTCCCTGGGTTTGGTTTCTGGCGCAGCTGATGTGCTTTGTTACAGCTGTTATGGCTATATATTATGCAAAAATGGGACGGGGAGCATTATCTTTATTTTTGTGGGCAGCCTCGGTAGGGTGCCGGCCCATGCAGGTATTGTTTTTACCGGTATTGCTGCTGCTTTTATATCAGCATGAAAGGGAAAAGGACACTGAGGTAAAAGCCATGAAGCTTGTGCTTCGACGATGGTACTGGGCCATTCCTATGGGCTTGCTGGCTATATCCTATATGTTGCTCAATTATTTTCGTTTTGGCAATATATTAGAATTTGGACACAATTATTTGCCGGAATTTGTTCGTGCAGAAAACGGGCAGTTCCATCCGGATTACATAAAGACCAATTTACCCTCCCTGTTTCGTTTGCCGCAGTACAATGAAGACGGTACGATGCTGATTAATCAATTTGGCAATTTAAGCTTTTTTATGGTATGCCCAATTACTGTGGCTGCACTGCTAGGATTAGGGTATGCTATTTATAAAAAGAATGTACATCTGTCAATCATGGGTATTCTGATTGTGGTGCTGTCGGATGTGTATTTACTGGTTGTTACCATGCATAAAACCTTGGGCGGATGGCATTTTGGTAACCGATATGTGATTGACATATTGCCTTATGTATATTTGCTGGTGGGACTGATTAGCGCTAAATATCCCAAGCTGGCAAAGTATTGTTTGCCATTGTGTGTGTTTGGAATATGTCTGAATATTGTGGGAACTGTGATTGTATATAATGGTTTGTCATAGCAGCGCTTGGTAATTTATCGAAAAACAATAAAAAAATATTGACAATCGGAAAGGATTGCTGTAGAGTGAGTTTATCGAAATTCGATAAACTCATTTTAAGATTGGAGAAATATCCGGAGGAAATCATGAAAAAAGACAATTTAACCAGGCTGACAAAATATCTTTTGGACTTTATGTTTTATGCGGGAATCGTGGTGACGCTTACCCTGCCGCTGACAGTGCGCTTTGCACTGGAATGGATTTCGGCAAGAGGGGCGGATGCGCCTATAGTACATTTGCATTGGGGAATCGGGCAATACTATGTGGCTACGGTGGTGATATATTTCTTTTTGGGAATCTGTGCACTTCTCCTTATCCGGGAGCTGCGAAAGATGTTCGGTACGGTTTTAAAGCAGGAAGCCTTTGTACCGGAAAATGTAAAGAGCTTACATAAAATGGCGAAAATCAGTCTGGGGATTGTGATTCTGGCAATCATCCGCAGTGCGGTATATCTGACCGTTGCCATGCTGGTGGTGATTTTGGTATTTGTGATTGCAGGACTTTTCAGCGAGGTGTTGTCCCGCGTGTTTGAAGAAGCCATCAACTACAAAGAAGAAAATGATTTGACTATTTAAGGAGGAACTATGGCGATAATAATCAATCTGGATGTAATGATGGCCAGGCGCAAAAAGGGTCTGACGGAGCTGGCGGGGGAAGTCGATATCACCTT
>CAZOSU010000074.1:0-1138 GCA_964582515.1 uncultured Acetatifactor sp.
CGTCTGCACATCTGCAAAATCCAGATTAATGATGGAAGGTACGTTAATAAGATCCGTAATACCCTGTACTGCCTGCTGAAGAACCTCATCTGCCTTCTTCAGTGCTTCCGGCATAGTGGTTCTGCGATCTACGATTTCTAAAAGCTTATCGTTAGGAATAACAATTAAGGTATCTACATTTTCTTTAATTCTTTCAATGCCGCTTAATGCATTCACCATACGTGTCTTTGCTTCAAAGCGGAAGGGCTTGGTTACTACACCGACGGTTAAAATACCCATTTCCTTAGCAACTCTTGCCACAACAGGAGCTGCACCGGTGCCTGTTCCGCCACCCATACCACAGGTAACGAATACCATATCTGCACCCTTTAATGCTTCAGCAATATCTTCCACGCTTTCCTCAGCTGCCTTCTCGCCAACCTCAGGCTTCGCACCGGCACCAAGTCCCTTGGTGAGCTTCTCGCCAATCTGAATATGCTTCGGTGCCTTACAAAGGGTAAGTGCCTGCTTATCGGTGTTGATTCCGATAAATTCCACACCATCAATTTTCTCATCTATCATTCTATTAACAGCATTGTTGCCTGCTCCGCCGACACCAACCACGATAATCTTTGCAGCTGCTTCTGCTTCGTTTGTCTTAATTTCCAACAAAGGTTTGTCCTCCTTCATCCTCGCATAAATTCCATATATTTTATCATATAATCAAATCAAAAAATTAGCAACACATTTTTTCTACATTTGAAAATATTTTTATCCACTATGAATCTGTATTATCCATTTCAAAGACTACCATATTTTCGTCTTCTGAATAATTTTCCATACGCAGGGTTCCGCTCTTTCCCTGTAAATCATTTAAAAATATGGGTAAATCCATGATTTTTTCTTCCAGCTTATCATCACTTCCCAGAGATACCTTGATTTTATCAAAAACCAAAGTAATATCCGAACTGCTCTTATAATGTATCTTTTCCACTACCAGTTCATATTTTCCCAATAGCTTGGTGATATCCATTATGGTTTCAAACACATCCGTATCCCCAATAGGAAGCCGCTCTCCCAAAACCAGATAGTCAACCTTAAGTCCGGTAATCTGAGGTACCCCCACTGTTTTCACATCCGAGCTCTCAATTATGTACCC
>CAZOSU010000074.1:1148-7397 GCA_964582515.1 uncultured Acetatifactor sp.
CATCCTTGTCAAAATACATAAAGGTATCCATGAATTCCACATAACCGGCAAGTGACTTTTCATACACCGTGATTTTGATGGTGTCCGGTGCCAGAATATCCACATCCATGACATCCACGAAAGGAATATTCTTCACTCCTTTTTCCTTATATTTCATACTAAGGTACAGGGAATTTTGTCCCAGTGGTCCTTCCATCACCATATTCTGTATCTCCTCTGTGGAATAATGAAGGTTGCCCTCCACATATACAGTGGTTACGGTATAATGGCTGAGAAGATAAAAGCAAGTGCCTAAAATCGCCGCTATCAGCACCAGAAAAATCAGTATTTTTATTCCAATGTTCTTTCGCCTTTTCTTATACACGGTAAACTCCTGCTATTCCACTAATTTAATACTTCTGGCTACATTCATCACCACACCGATTTCCAAAAGGAGGAAAATAACCGATGTACCACCATAGCTGATAAACGGCAGGGAAATACCGGTATTGGGAATGGTGTTGGTTACAACAGCAATATTCAGTATCACCTGTATGGCAATCTGCGCAGCCACACCGATGACCAGCTGTGAGCCAAACATATCCTGTGCATTGATGGCAATGATGACCATTCTCCAAAGCAAAATGAGAAACAGCACGATAATCAGAATTCCACCAAAAAGGCCAAGCTCCTCGCAAATAACGGAGAAAATCATGTCATTTTGAGCCTCCGGGATAAATCCCAGCTTCTGCATACTCTGCCCCAGTCCCTTGCCCCAGATACCGCCGGAGCCAATGGCATACAACGCCTGTACCGTCTGAAAGCCCTTGCCTTGCGCATGTGCCTCCGGATCAAGCCATGCCACAATACGCTCAAATCGCCAGGTTAAGCCATCGTCCATGCCCACATTCTGCATATACATCACAAAACCGATTACCGCTGCCATACCAACTACTGCCAGTATAATGAACACACTGTAATTACGATTTTCCACAAAAATCATAACAACACCGATACCAAGAACAATAATTGCAGAGCTCAAATTACTGGTCAACAGATACACACCAAGAGCCATAGCACCACTGGCAACTAAAAGAATCAGATTTCCTCCAAGCTTTCTGGCTCCCTTTCCCATTTTGCATATCATCGTGGCGCAAAATAGAATTACCGCAATTTTAGCCAGCTCTGCCGGCTGGAACTGCTGCCCTCCCGGCAGGGGAAGCCATCTTTTTACACCATGGGATTCTTTTCCGATAACAGGTACCAATGCCAGCAGGCCAAAGGTAATCAAATATCCCCAGCCATAGAGCTTTTCATACCACCTATACGGTACAAAGGTTACTATCGCCATACCTGCCAGACCGATTCCTACTGCAATGAGCTGCTTTACAAGAAAGTATGACTCACTGCCGTATTTGGTATATGCCTCATAAGAGCTTACGGAATAAATCATCATCAGACCAAAGCCAGCCAGAAACAGTACGATAAATAACAGACTGTAATCAAAGTAGTATTCCGTACGGTTCTTCTTTTTTTTCTTCACAAAATCACTCCTTAAGACCGTTTACATATTCCTTAAACATGTTGCCCCTCACCTCGTAATTGGGGAACATTCCCCAACTTGCACAGGCCGGGGATAAAAGCACCGCATCCCCCTCTTCTGCAAGCCGGGTACAAAGTGAAAGACATTCCTCAAAGCTGTCTGCCATTTTTATCCTGTCAAAGCCATGCTCTCTGGCACACAGGGCAATCTTCTCTCTGGTCTGGCCAATCAGCACCAGCCACTTTACCTTGCCCTCAAAGGCCTCAATCCACTCATCATATTCACTGTGCTTATCATAGCCTCCACCGATTAAGATAGTAGGCTTATTCATGGCCTTAATGCCCTGAATGGCAGCATCCGGATTGGTTCCCTTGGAGTCGTTATAATAATCCACGCCCCCCTTGGTTGCCACAAATTCTATACGATGCTCTACAGCGCGGAAGCTCTTAATCACCTTTAAAATAGTTTCCAGGGGCACATCCATAGCCAGTGAAATAGCGATGGCCGCCATCACATTTTCTACATTGCAGATACCCACCAGATTCATATCGGTGTGTATGTTCAAAAGCTCCTTTACCTTTCCATCCTCTCCCTGACAAATAATATCTCCCTCCAGAAAAAAGCCGTTTTCCAGCTTTCTGGCAGAGGAAAAAAACACTACCTTCGCCGGGCATTTTTCACCAAAAGCCCTGGTGTATTCATTCTCATAATTCAGCACACAGGTCTCTTCGCCGGTCTGAAACATAGCAATACGCTCCTTAGCCGCCGCATAGGCCTCCATGGTATAATGACGGTTTAGATGATCGGGAGTCACATTTAAAATCGCTGATACAGCCGGATGAAACGTCTGCACCGTCTCAAGCTGAAAGCTACTGAGCTCTCCTACTGTTACAGAATCCCCTGACGTCTTTAAAGCCTCCAACGTATAAGGATAACCAATATTTCCCACTACAAAGGTTTTCTCCTCCCCTACATGGGCCTTCATGATTTCTCCCACAAGAGTGGTGGTTGTAGTCTTTCCGTTGGTACCGGTAATGGCCACTACTTTTCCCTTCTCCACCATATAGCCCAGTTCAATCTCACCGATGATGGACGCGCCCTGCTCTCGAAGTCTGTTTACCATGGGAATATCCGTAGGCACTCCCGGACTAAGAACCACCACCTCCACTTTTTCATAGAGCTCCTCCGGCAGTTCTCCTGTATAACACTCCGCTTTCACGCCTTCCGGAAGCTTTTCTTCCAGCTGCGCTGCGGTCATCTCCTTATTCCCATCAAAGAGAAGAATTTGCGCATTCATTTTATTAAGTAAGGTAACGGCTCCGATACCACTGATTCCACAGCCTACTACCAGACATTTTTTTCCTCTTAACATCGTTTCACCTTCCATATGTAAAAACTACATCCTTATTGATTATAATCGAAGCTATCTTTCGTCGCAAGGCAATAAGTCAAATTCCCTCAATACCCAGATAAGGCAGTATATTTTCATACAATTGCCGGATAATTGGTGCCGCCACCATACCGCCATAATAAAGCCCCTGGGGATTATTCACTATGGCTATGGCAATAACCTGTGGATCCTGTGCCGGCGCAAAGCCAACAAAGGAGGAAATATATCTTCCCGTTCCTCTGGGCAGAGTCTGGCTGGTGGCAGTTTTGCCTCCCACAGAAAAGCCTTCCACCTTTCCATTGGTACCGCCTCCCTCTGAAACCACCTTCTCCAGCATCTCGCGCATAATCTGACTGGTCTCTTCCGACACAATACCTGTCTCCTGGGGGAACACCAGCTTCTGCATGGACACTCCATCCGCATCTGTGATATAGTTCCCAAAATGAGGAGTAATACGGGTTCCGCCGTTGATTATGGAAGATATGGTAGTCAGAAGCTGGATGGGCGTAATCTGAAAGGATTGCCCAAAGGACACACAGGCCAGCTCTACAAGTCCCATATCCTCTTCCTTGTGCATGATGGTTCCTGCCTCTCCGGGCAGGTCAATTCCGGTTTTGTTAAGAAGCCCGAATTTCTGGAAATAATCATAATATCTCTCTATACCCAGCCTAAGGCCCACATTAATATAGCAAGGATTACAGGAAACCATGGTAGCGCCTTCAAAGGTAAGGCTTCCATGTCCCCCCACCTTATGACACTTGATTTTTCTATCCTCCACAATGATAAATCCGGGACAGGAAAATCCCGTATCTCTGGTAACTACTCCCTCCTCTAAGCCTGCCGCTGCGGTAATTATCTTAAAGGTGGAGCCCGGCTCATAGGTATCGTTTACGCACCCGTTTCGCCACATCTGATTCAGTGCATCCTCTCTGGCTTCACCGGTTAGTGTACCAAGCTCCTCCGGCAATGTAAATGGCTCATTGGGATTATACTCAGGAACACTGGTCATAGCGTAAATCTCGCCATTTTGCGGATTCATTACAATAATGGAAACACTTTCCGCTTCCTTGCTTTCCATGGCACTGTAAGCCAGCTGTGTAGCATAGGACTGAATATTGATATCCAGCGTAGTATAAAGATTATTACCGGTCTCCGGCTCATCCCGCCTCTCTCCGGCAAGAGAATATTCAATGCCTCTGGCATCCGTCATGGTAAGAATCTGTCCCGGTTCCCCCTGCAGATATTCATCATATTTTACCTCCAGACCAATGATTCCCTGATTATCAGCCCCGGTAAACCCCAAAACCTTACTGGCAAGCTCGCCGTAAGGATAGTACCGCTTATAATCCTCATCCACCTTGACTCCGTCCAAGTCATAAGCGCGGATTCGGTCGCCGGTCTCTTTATCCACATTACTTTTGATTCGCTCAATGGACGTGTATTTTTCCACACTCTTGCGAATACTGTCCGCAGACATATTCAATTCCTTGCTTAAGACCTGTACCACCTCATCGGGATTGGTAATCTGATTATGTATAACGGAAATGGTACACACTGAGATATTTCCCGCCAGCACCGTGCCGTTCCTATCCAGAATCAGCCCTCTGGATGCTTTGATATCACGCTCCCTTTCATGAAGCTGGGTCGCTTTGGTTGAATAGTATTCCCCTTGCACAATCATTAGATAAGAAAGCCGTACCGCCAGCCCAATAAACAGAGCCGTACAGGCCCACATAAAGAACTTGGCTTTCTTACGATGTGCCGTAGTATTTCGCAAATCGGACATAAAAACCTCATAGTATGAACCCTTCGTATTATTCTATGCTTCATACCATGAGGTTATTCCCATTCCTTAAGAGGTGGGGCTTTCTGTCACCTCAGCCTCCGGCGCAGGAGTAGGTGCATACATATCCATAAGCTCCTGCTTACGGTTCTCAAGCTCCTGCTGCTCTGTCTCACTGAGCTCCTCCGTCATAAAGATATTCAGATAAGGAAGTACTTCCGTCAAAACATTTCTTACAATACCGGTAGCAAACTTTGCATCGTCCTGTTCCTCTGCATTTGGTCTGTCCACCACCACATAAATTGCAATCTGCGGATCATCCGCCGGCGCAAAGCCGATAAAGGATACTACATACTCGCCATTATCGCGGGGAAGGGTCTCTGCCGTACCGGTTTTCCCGCCGATGGCATATCCTGCCGGTCTGGCAGTTCTTCCCGTAATCTTATTATCATTCTGACGCATAACTACCGCAGTACAATAATCTACGATTTTCTTCGAAGTGGACTCCGATACAGTCTGTCTGAGCACTCTTGGCTCGATATTTTCCACGGTAGCGCCACTGGAGGTAGTGATTTTATCCACCAGATGTGGCTCATAGTAATTTCCTCCATTAATCAGAGAGCAAAAACCGGTAATCACCTGAATCATAGTTGTATTAAAATTCTGGCCAAAGGAGTTGGTTGCCAGGTCTGCATCTCCCATACTTGCATCATACAAAAGCCCAGCAGTCCTGGCCTCCCCTGCGGAGTCTATATTTGTTTTCAATCCGAAATTGAAGATTTGCTGAAATTTGGCAAAATTTGCCTTGCCTGTTGCCTGAGCAATCTCCATAAGTGCCACGTTACAGGACCATGCTATGGAGTCCTCCACCGACACACTGCCGTCACCCCATGTGGAGTGACAGGAAATATCATGTCCTCCTACATGCAGCTTACCATTACAAGTATACACCTCATTACCGGTTATGGAGCCACTTTCCAGTGCTGCTGCTACAGTAAAGGGCTTGGCAACCGAACCTGGCTCGTAGGTATCTGCGATACAGAAATTTTTCCATAAATAGTTGTAGTTCTGGTATAAATGGTCTCCCTCTAAGGTATCCAGAATACTCTCCGTAATATAGGTGGTAGGCTTTACCTTATTGCCGATTTCGTCCACCAGCACATTTCCAAGAAGGGCGGACTTGTCTCTGGGATTATTTAGATCAAAGGTAGGATAGCTGGCCATTCCAAGGATATTGCCCGTATTTACCTCCATAATAATACAACCTACATTCTCCGCACCATTTCCGGTTCTGACCTTATTCTTATTGGTCTCATTAAACTCGTAAAGAGCTTTCTCAATCATACTCTGAATATTGGCATCTATGGTGGTATGAATGGTATAACCATCCACGGCAGGCTTAATGGTTCTCTCCAGCGAAGAGTCATCGTTGAGATAACCGAACTCCCTTCCGGTGGTTCCGTTTAACACATCGTTGTAATTCTCCTCTAAACCATAGGTACCCGTATTGTCCTTTCCGGTAAAGCCGATAACATCTGCCGCCAGACTTCCCAT
>CAZOSU010000074.1:7407-7888 GCA_964582515.1 uncultured Acetatifactor sp.
CGCCAGGGAATCGTAAGGGTACACTCGCTTGTATTCCTCCTCAAACCATACGCCCTTGATTTTAGAATTTGCCTCCTGAGCCGTCTTAAATCCGCTGATTTCATCATAGGAAAGCTGCTTTAACGGAACATAATAGGAGGAGGTAGTATGACTTTTTACATACTCCCGGATAGCGTTCATATCCAGTGCAAAATATTCCCCCAAAGCGGTCATGGTAGGCTCGTAGTAGGGCTGCTCCCCCTGTACCTCACTCATAATAACCTTAGAGTCAATCACCAGATTGTACACCTTTTCACTGACTGCCAGCTTTGTTCCCTGGGCGTCCACAATATCCCCCCTGCGGAAGGGAAGGGTGGTAGAATCATACTCCTGCTGAGACAAAATCTGCTTTGTATATCTGGTCCCATCCTCAGTGGTAATCTTTACCAGCCTGAGGGCTAATCCCACAAAAGCCAGTAGTATCACGGCAAAAGATACTACC
>CAZOSU010000074.1:7898-9057 GCA_964582515.1 uncultured Acetatifactor sp.
TTTTTTTCGGCTCTTTTTTCTCTTTTTTATTCTCCTCTTTCTTCAACTGCCCTCTCCTTAGTCGCCGCCACTGATTTTGCGCACATAGTCATAGCCTGCGCTCTGGAATAAAATAATCTGTCCCTCCTCCGGATAGGTCATCCCCAGCTCACCGATGGCAACACGCTTAATTTCTCCTAAATCTATGCTACTTTCTATTCTACACAAATTCTCGTCGTTGGCAATCTTCAGATTGTTCAAATATTTCTCCCGACTTGCCACTTGTTCCGTCAAAGCAACGATATCTGACTGTAGCTTCACATATCCTATCAGCACCACTCCGGCTACCATGAAGGTTGCCAGAAGAAAGAGTACATAGCCAAAGCTCATATGCTTTGCTCTCTCTCTATTTTTTTGGGTAGTATGGCTCTGCTGTTTACGTACAGGAGCCTCTAACTCACGCTGTATATTAATTTTTCTAGCTGTACTACCATAATTATAATTATTCATCATAAAACCTTACTTTCTAGCATAACTTGTTCTAACTACTCAGTTCTTCTCGAAAACCCGAAGCTTAGCACTCTTAGACCTGCTATTTTGTTCCAGCTCCTCCCGGCTTGGCAAAATCGGCTTTTTGGATACTACCTTTCCTTCCGGAGTCTTTCCGCACACGCACACCGGAAACTCTGCCGGGCAGGTGCATGGGTTTTCCTTATTTTTAAATGCTGTTTTTACTATTCTGTCCTCCAATGAATGGAAGGTAATGATACAAAGACGTCCGCCCGGATTCAAAAGGCTGATTAAATCATCCAAAGCATTCTTCAGTACCTCCAGCTCCCTGTTACACTCAATGCGGATAGCCTGATAGGTCTGCTTGGAGGGATGTCCGTTTTGTCTCATTTTTGCAGGAATCGCTGCCTTGATAATTTCATTCAGCTCCCCTGTTGTCTCAATTTCCTTTTTCTGTCTTGCCGCCACGATGTGCTTGGCAATGTTCTTTGCAAATTTATCTTCGCCGTAGTCACGTATGATGCGAAATAAATCCATTTCGGAATATGTATTTACAATATCCTTCGCCGTCAGGGTCTGACGTCTGTCCATACGCATATCAAGGGGTGCCTCAAAGCGGTAGGAAAATCCCCTCTCCGTATCGTCGATCTGATGGGAGGATATTCCGAAA
>CAZOSU010000074.1:9067-9812 GCA_964582515.1 uncultured Acetatifactor sp.
GCTGATAAGAGGAAACCCCCAGGTCAAGAACGATACCATCTACCTTCTCCACACCCTGCTCAAGGAGTGCAGCCTTTGCATTACAATAATTATTACGAATCACGGTTACTGTTTGGCCAAACTCAGCTAATCTCTCACTTGCAGCTTTAATAGCCGCATCATCCTGGTCTATACCATAAAATTTGCCGTTTTTAAGCCGCTTACAAACCTCGTAAGCATGTCCGCCACCACCCAGTGTTCCGTCTACATAGATTCCATCCGGTTTAATATTCAGATTTTCAATGGTTTCCTGCAATAACACGGAATAGTGGTTAAATTCCATAACGTATCTTCTCCTTAAATGGATAATCCCAAGGCCTCCATGGCAGATGCAATATCATCCATATCCTTGTCAGCATCCATATTTTCCCAGTTCTCTTTACTCCAGATTTCAATACGGGTTCCAACCCCCACCAGTACAACATCCTTTTCCAGCTTTGCAAACTCCCTTAAGGTTGCCGGCAGTAAGATTCGTCCCTGCTTGTCCACCTCTACCTGTGCAGCTCCTGCAAGGAAGAAACGGGTAAACATTCTGGCGTCCTTATTGGACAAGGGTAATTCCGCGAGCTTTTTTTCAAAGACAGCCCAATCCTCATTGGCGTACACAAACAAGCAGCCATCCATTCCCTTGGTAACAACAAATTCATCCCCTAACTGGTCTCTGAATTTCGAAGGAACAATCAACCTGCCTTTCGTATCCACTGTA
>CAZOSU010000075.1:0-9795 GCA_964582515.1 uncultured Acetatifactor sp.
CACAGAAAGTCACTTGTTCTCGAATAAACTGTTAAATATCGTGGTAAATAGTTCTACGTGCCAGAGCAGAAAGCAAGAGTAACCTACGATAACATTCTGCGGCTTTCCGACGATCCGGATGTGAACGATGTGATCAAGTTCCTGCGGGAACGGGAGATCGTCCATTTCCAGCGCTTCGGCGAAAGCATCCAGCAGCTGCGGGAGCGGCTGAACCAAAAGAATGTCTACTGCATGAATCCAGCCTTCGATATGTAACGAGAACAGGCTCCCGGTTATCCCGGGAGCCTGAAATCATGTATATGCAATTACTGAAGCACGACGGAGTACATATCGAACATAGGCAGGATGATGGAAATGACCAGAAGCGCGATCACAAGGCCGATACCCAGCGTCATGACAGGCTCCAAAACGGATGTCATCTTCTTGGTAGCTTCGTTACTTTCCGCCTCATACAGGTCGGCCATTTTCTGGAATGTGTCGGGCAGCATACTGGCTTCCTCGCCGATCTGGATCATAGAAATAAACAGAGGCTCGAAAATGTGCAGCTTCTGGAAAGCGGTATGCAGCGTAGAACCCTGAGAAACGCCTTCAAGACAGCTCAAAATGGCACCACGCAGGAAGTTATTCTTCACAACGGTAGAAGCGATCCGGACGGATTCAACCACCTCAACGCCCGCCATCAGCAGAGCGCAGGAAATCTGGCTGAAGTTGCAGGTGTTGCTTACCAGAGCTAACCGACCAAAAACAGGCACTCGCAAGGCCGTTCTTGATGTATATCTGGCAAAATTCTTGTTGAAGCGAAGAAGCAAATAGAAGATGCCAGCTATCAGAAGAATAACAGCCAACAGTATCAGACCATAATTCAGCAGGAAATCGGAGATCGCCATAACAGCCATCGTAATCTCTGGCAATTCAGCGCCAAAAGTCGCGTACATATTGGAGAACTTAGGAAGAACCACAGTAGTCATAATGACAAACAGAACGATCATCAGTGCGAACAGGAAAGCAGGATAGGAAAATGCAGAAGTGATTTTACTGCTCAGGGCCATCTGCTTTGCGTAGACCTCAGAGATCTTGGCAAATGCCCAATCCAGCTTACCGGTCTTTTCGCCGGAAGCGACCATATTCACGACCACTTCAGGGAAAGCCTTAAAAGAACGCATGCTGTCCGCCAGAGAAGCACCGCCATACAGATCCGTTAGGATCGCGCGGTAGATCTTCTTGTAGCGACGGTTCTTTTCGCTGTTGACGATAACATCCAACGCCATAGAAAGGGTAACGCCGGCACGAAGCATGATGGACATCTTATCAGAAAACTGCATGATGTCCTTTTTCTTCATCTTCAGCTTATGAACATCCGGCTCCATGATCTCAATTTCCCAGAAATGTTCCGCCTTTTCCTTATAGGGGCTAACGGACACCGGGGAAAGATCCTGATTGCGCAGATGGTAAATAGCTGCGGTCTCATTTTCTGCATCGATGACGCCTTTTTCTTTCTTTCCTTTGGGGTCGAAAGCTACATAACGGTATTTCATACGCACATACCTCGCATACTTTGAAATTAAACGTACTCAGAATAGGTACGGCGAAGCTCCGAAATGGTTGTCGTACCGTTGAGAACCAGTTCACGCAGGTTATCAAGAAGGGTCTTCATACCTTCCTGCTTGGCAATTCTGCGGACACTTTCGGTGTTGCCGCCGCTGGCAAGCTCGTCCCGAATAGCGGGAGACATCAGCAAGATCTCGTGAACGGCGGTACGGCCCTTATAGCCGGTTCCGTTGCATTCATCACAGCCCTTGCCGCTGGAAAGTTCGATCTCGTCCTCCAGCGAAACGCCAAGATACTGCTTATCCGAGACACTGGCCTTATACCGCCGGGTACAGTGGGGACACAAAGTTCGCACAAGACGCTGAGAAATAACCGCGGAAAGAGCCGAGTAAACCATATAAGGCTCAACACCCATATCCACCAGACGCATGATGGCGCTGGGAGAGTCAAAGGTATGCAGAGTGCTGAACACAAGGTGACCGGTGATGGAGAGGGTCATAGCGATCTTGGCAGTTTCCTCGTCACGGATCTCACCGACCATGACAACGTCCGGGTCCTGACGAAGAATGGAACGCATAACGGCGGCAAATGTCAAACCGGTCTTGGTGTTCACTTCCACCTGGGTCATGTTGTCCATGATCATTTCCACAGGGTCTTCAACGGTGATAATATTGATATCCGGCTTGTTGATCTCGGAAAGAGCCGCGTACAGCGTGGTGGTCTTACCACTGCCGGTGGGGCCGGTCAGCAGGACAAGACCGTGGGTATTGCCAAGAATCTTATCGAATTTCTCCAGATTCTCCTCAGTAAAGCCAATGGAATGCTTGTTGAGCTTGAAGCTCAGCGCGGTCGTGATACGGATAACTACCGTCTCGCCAAACGCACCGGGCAAGATGGAAATACGAAGGTCAACAGTGTGGTCCTTGCCGTAATTGTAATTGATACGACCGTCCTGAGGGATTCGCCGCTCCGCGATGTTCAAACCGGCGATGAATTTAATGCGGGATGACACGGAAGGCGCCAGATCCGCCTCCGTATCCATGTAGACGATCATCTTGCCGTCGATCCGGAACCGGATCCGCAGGATATCCTCATGGGGTTCGATGTGGATATCGCTGGCCTTCATAATGACGGCCTGCTCGATCATGTTGTTGACAAACTTGATGATAGGGACAGATTCGTCATTACTGCCATCGTCCACTTCCACGGTTTCTGTGTTGGAGACCAGTTCTTTCGCGGCAGCGTATGCACGCTGGGTGGTGTAATGCTCACGGATCTTTTCCAGAATGATATCCACGGGCGCTTCCACAGCTTCCAGTTTCAGGCCGGTGTAGACGCCGATGTTGTTAATTGCGTCATCATTTCTGGGGTCAGCCATAGCGACTACCAGCGTAGTGCCGCGATCCGTCAGGTACAGCGGCAGCATCTTATTCGCCAGCGCGATATTTTCCGGGATTAGGGTCAGCACGCTCTGCTGGATCTTGATGTTCTCCAGGTTTACGGTTCTGACCTCGGGAACCATCAGAGAATATGACTGGGCGGCAGCAGGCGTTTCCTTGGTCTGCTGCGCATCCTGCGCGGTATTGGCAGGCGCCGCCGATGTCGAATTTTTACGCTTGATAAAGGGACCCAACGATAGAACCTCCTATTCTTCTCAAATCAGGGATAGATACCAATCAATAATTTTCAAAGCCGCCGGTTCGAAGCAGATATCCAATGCAACGCCAATGACCAGGAAAGGCCCAAGAGGCAAATAGGCATCGGATCGCACCTTCCGCAGCAGAATACAGGCGGCATAAAACACGCCGGCAGCCAGAATCCCCGCCAGGACAGCAATAACTGTACCGGTGGTGCCGCAAGCGATGCCACAGATGATCATCAGCTTCAGGTCACCCATGCCAAGGGCGTCCTTCTTGTAGAAGATTCTGCCCAAGAGATTTACGGAAAAGATGATACCGCCGCCAATGGCCGCGCCGAAGATCGGTGACAGCCACTGCTGCCAGCTATCACCCGAAAGCACGCCGGGCAAAGCACCGATCACGGCAAATACGCAGCCGGCGATGATCAGCTCATCCGGGATAATGCAGTATTTCACATCGGACAAGGCAATCATTGCCAGCACGGCGCAGAAAAAGCAGAGGCAAACGCCGGTCACGGACACACCAAAGCGATCCGCGATCCAAACGTACACAGCTGACAGGACAACTACGCAGATGATGCCCTGCCACTTCCCCACTCTGGGCGGGGCGTGACGCTCGTCCGGCGTTTCATCGTAGTCGCAGAAGCATTTTGCCGGCATCCGGTTCAGGATCAGCAGCAATAGGGCGCCACAGGCCGCGCCAAGCGCAGCAAAAGGAATTCCGATTCGTGCATCCATAGCGTTAAGAAGCAGGGGTGCAGAGATAGAGAACGATGGTGGCCTTGGCATTGGAGCCGGCAATGTCCATGGACGAGGAGCGAACAATGTAGGATCCCTCGGTATCGTTCTCAAAATGGGAGATAAAGCGCACCACATTCTCAACGGAACCGGTCATGCTGATGTTGATGGGCAGAGCTTTGTGTCCGCTGATCTTTGTCGTGTCGCCAAGGGACACGGAGTTAAGGGAAATATTGTACTGCTTCACGGCATGGCTGATCAACAGGCTCACATTGGACTCATTTACATAGCCCTCCGCGTGAAGCTGGGCGATCTCCTCTTCAATAGCAGCGATCTGCGCTTCCAGTTCAGAAGTATCATCAATATACGGCCGGTAGATATTGGCCTCGGCGTTATTGATCGCGATCTCTGCCTGAAGGGCGGTGATCTCGTTGCGGGTCGGGAACAGATAATACAGGCAGTACAGAACCAAAACCAGCAGAACCACCAGGAAGAAGATCGCTACCGGAGAAACAGGCAATTTCTTTTTCATAGCGTCAATCCTCCTCAGCAGTAAAGTCCGTTGCGGTCAGAGAAGCGGTGACATTGTATACCGTGCCGCTGCCGTTGAAGCTCGGGGGCTGGCGGAAAGAGAATCTGCCATCCTTGGTGATCTCCTCCTGCCAGTAGATGAAGGATTCGTAGCTGCTAGTGACCAGCTTCAGGCTGATGGTCTTGGCATTGTAGTCCACCGAAATGGAGCTTACGGTGCCGTAGCCGGAGGTGATGGTCAGCACATCGCTGATCATGCCGGCGGTGTTGGTCTGACCGTGAGGCAATCTGTCAATGGCAGCGATCAGGTCGTCCTTCTTCTTCAGCGTGTTCTTTCGCTTCTCGATCAGCTCTTCTACAGCGACAAACTCAGGCTGCTGCATGACGGCAGCGGAGGCGTCTCTCTGCTCCTCGAGATTCTTCTTTTCCAGTGGCGTAAGGATCATAATGCCCCCAATGATTAGGGTGACAAAAGAACACAGGACGATGGATTTGTTCCGGTCGGAAATCTCTTTCTCCAGTTCACTCAGCAGATCCACGCCCTCGCAGGTCGTGGCAGCGAAGGGAAACAATCTGCTCAGATCATCGCTGTTCAGAACAATTCCCGCGACAGCCTTGGGCTTCATGGTATCAAGGCCGGCAGCAACGCACTGGGTACCCAGCATGGTGCTCATATAGGGCACCAGATCAACGGTATCCACAAAATTGCCGCACAGAAGAACCTTATCCAGCACGGCATCGTCGCCGAAGGTGTTGTGAAGAAGCTTCACAACTTCACCGGCAAGCTTGTTCACCACCCGCATCAGGTTGTCCTGGATCGTGGGCATCTCGTTATTCTCGGTGGCGTTAACGCCGTTGCTGCGGATCATTTCCAGACATTCATCAATATCCTGACCCGTGATCTGCATATAGCTGGAAAGGACGCTGCTGCAGCCGTTGGGAATGGTACGCAGGGCCTGAATCGCGCCCCGACGCAGGAACGCCACAGATGTGCAGGCTTCGTCCAGCATGATGCAGGCGCTGATCTTCTTGCCCTTGGGCGCCCAGTAGCGCAGGGCGGTCTCCGCCATGGTCACATCCATAGGCGCCACACGCTTCAACTTCAGCTTCAGGGCGGAGAACGCTGCCACCATCAGCTTCAGCTGACTTCTGGGGTAGGTGTAGATGATCCGGCGGCTCTTGCCGGCAAAAGATGCGCGGCCCTTGTCAAACAGCAGGTCATAGGTATACTGGTCGGACAAGTCACCGTGGAACACGATATCCAGCTCCGAGCGGCGCAGCCGCTTCACATCGGCAGCGCTGCGCTTGTCATGGGAGAACATGACCTCCTTAAAAGCGCCGGGCCAGAGATTCATATGTACCTGATATTTCACATCGTCGTCCGCCATATCGCGGATCAGGGACGCCAGCATAGCAGGCTCAGCCAACATCTGGGGCACATTTTCCACTCTGCGCCAGAGAGGCTTGGTATAGCAAGGCTTGCTGCCCGCGGATTTGACCCGGGAAACGCCGATGCGCTCGGGGCAGACAAATACGGCAAGTGTAGCCATAAAGGGACCTCCTTAGGGAATTGCTGAAAACCGAAGTGCAGCCTCCCTTTACACAAGGGAGCCATGGGTGCTGCCGCACCGTAAAGAGACAAAACGCGCAAGCGCAACAAAGCTTTGTCGGTTTTCCACGCGTCATCAGGTTGACGACGTATGGAAAGCCGGCAAAACGCGGAAGGCACGCGCGGGGCGTGCCGGAGCGGATCAGCCATGGCCGATCCAAACTGCCGACACATCCCGGCGTGCCTTGTATGTATTCAATAAGATGGTGAAAAATTAGGGAGTGCCGTTATCCTCGCCAGCGTTCTCGCCACCAGCGTTCTCGCCGCCAGCATTACCAGCATCAGCTTCGGGCAGAGTTGCAACTGCAGTGCCATCCGTAATGACGATAGAAACCTGATCCTCAGGAACAGCAGTGAGGTCACCAGCTTCCTGATAGTTTGCAGGATAAATGGGGGTAACAATACCGCTGGAAGGATCATAAGCAAATGTGCCAGTAACACCGAGCTTGGCATCATTAAGAGCCTTTTCAATGTTTGCCTTGCTCAGCTCAGTAAAGGTTTCGTTGTTGTTGGACAGTTCAGCTTCCATCAGCTTCAAGGTGGACTCGATAGTGTGAGCGTTGGTATCAGCAACAGCTCTCTGTGCGGACTTGGTGATGGAAGTCACGGTGGGGATAGCAACGGCAACCAGAACGGCCATGACGGCAACCACGATGACCAGCTCAACCAGGGTAAAGCCCTTTTTGTTCTTCTTCATGTTTGGTTCCTCCATAAAATTTGTGTTTTTGCGCCATAAACAATTGCGCATTGTGTGCATACTATATCGCAGGATGCGCCAATTGTCAACAGGTTTTTAATATTTTGTACACAATTAACATTTCCCTTTTATGGGACCAATTGGTAATTGTACATTATTATGTCACTTGACAATACAGGGGAAAATGTGGTAAAATTGCTAAAAATATATGCATTGGATTCACAATCCCGTGCATCCGCCATCTGTCCCCGGAGGTACTTATTATGAAACTTATGAAACGGATCCGTGCCGGCTTTGACCGCCTGCTTGTCCCCCGCCCCGGCAAGAACGGCAGCTCCATGGCCTTCGTCATGATCGTTGGCGCCGTGCTCGTTATCTGGGTGCTCGCCATCATGCCCCTGATGGTGGCCGTGGGCAACAACTCCCTGAACACACAGGGAAGCTATGCCGACTATCTGCAATCCCGCTCCGCCATTGAATTCTGCAAGGGCGAGCTGGAAAAAATGGTCGAGACCAAGCCTCCCTACACGTTCTGTGTAGTTAAGAACATCGAGGAGGATGGCTCCTATACATATTCAGCCATCCCGAAGCGGGACTCTGCCAACGGTTTGAACAGCGATTACGATGCTGTCATTAACAGAGATCCCGATGCCACTGATGTCAATAACATTATTGACGATGTTGACACGGATGACGTGCCCATGGACGAAACAGGCAAAAACGTTGTCGCTATCTGCGCTATTTCTCAGGAGCTGGACAAAACAAACGAATACAATATCACCGTCAGTACTTACAACAACGGCAAAAAGGGTCTGACCTACACGGCCATCTACACCATCCGCGGCTCCCTGCTGATCAACCCGGAATCCTACCTGAAATCTCAGGCACTCCCGCTGAGCGACTTTGTTGTTGTCGACGGAAAACTGGGCGGCAATACGATCTGGAATTCCAATATTCACGACGATGATATGACCTTTGAAGAGGGCAACGAAAATAGCATAACCAATCTGCGCGCCATCCGTGAGTCCCTTCTGCCCTATGTCAGCAACCCCGGGGATGGCTACGCCGACTCCGGCATCTTCCCCGCCGTCTTTAAAACGACCGTCCTCCCCGCAGGCAGCGGTACTGAAGACGGAAATACCGAGTCCGGTTCAACTGCGATCACTACGGACAGTAATGTTGGTTATATCATCCCCTACCCTGTAAGTAACGACACTTCCTCCGACCAGTTAACGGACGGAAATATCTGGTACGTCGTTTCCGATAACAGCATCTCAATCAAAATGCGGCTGGATGGCAACGATATCGATATTACCGATTGCTGTACTGTCTATTATAACGGAAAAACCGGTTTCCCCTCCGGCAGTCTCTATCAGGTGAGCATTGGTTTCAGCGGTTACACATCTGATACCAAAAAAGTGCTTCCCGCCTACGGCCTTACTATGCCGACGCTTCTGGAACAGAATGTGTCGCCTCATGAAGCTCCAGAGGTCTCCGCAACAATAACAACAACGAAAACCAAAACGATTACCGCAACATTCGACGGAGATATAACGGGTGTTCTCTTCGGCTACTGTACATCAGACGGTATCATCCAAAGCTGGACAAGCGATGCATCCATCACGATCAACAACGCGAGCAGTACATATTTCTTCTATGCCTACAAGCCAGCATCTGTCGATTCCAATGGTGTGTATCGTACCGCTTCTTCTGTGATATATCTTGGTTACGCTAATCCCATCAAGTACGCTACTTCATTGTCGAATAACAACAAATACTTGATCGTTAATGATGAAGGTTACGCAATGTACTGCGATCAAAACCAGATCAAAACCGGTAAAATCGATATCAACGCAGTTTTGAGCAATTCAAGTTCATACAGCAAGTATATTTGGACTGCCAGTTCTCAAAGCGGCCCATCGGGTCAAAGCGATGGCTATAAATTTAAGAATAACAATAATAAATATTTAAGATACAACAGAAGTTCGCTGAGCATGGGCAACAACGCCACAAGCTTTTCCGTCTCTTTTACGAATGAAGCGGCCACAGTCAAGGCAAACAATTGGTATTTGACAATTGGCAGCAATGGCGCAAGTATGTCGAATACCGAAAGTACAGTATATTTCGTACCGCTCACGCAAACTACTGTCACAGCGCCTACTGTCACCGCACCGACAACGCAATCCGGCACATATTCTGTCACCCACGGACAGACCTTTAGCGATTTTACAGATGTTCTGGTTAACGGCGCATCTTACACCACCAGCACCGCCAGCGGCACATATCACATGACCGCAAATGTGAACGGCATCACAACCTATATCGGTATCCTCACTGTTAACAAGGCAGAGCTGAATTACGCAAGCAGTCTTTCTGTCGTGCCTGACGCCGATGGCAAGACCAACACAATTTCCGTAACCGTTAATGGCATCCATTCCCAAAATGGCGGTGCTGTTTGGGTCGGCTACCGTGCCAGCGGCAGCAGTGACTACAAATGGTTCCATGTTGACAGCGACAACAATCCCTACAGTTTTGTTCTGCCCTATGGCACCTACGAATTCGTAGCCTACGAAACTGGCTCGGTCAATTATTCCTCTGTTATCACCACGCCTGTGACTGTAACGCTGACAGAACCCGCCAGTGACGGCGGCGAGGACACTGACGGCAGCAGTGAGCAGGCATCCATGATGATGGGCTCATCCCTCTACTTCATGGGCCGCGACGGTGCCATTAACACTGAGGGCAGCACCATCTATCTGACTACTGACCTGCTCGTTCTGCGGCACGGCATTTTGGGAGGCGGAGATGTCTGGGTCTCCCCTTACAGCCAGGAACAGAACTACGACGAGACTCCTGCTGATACGCTCCTTTTTGTAGTTAACGAGTTCACAAACGCAGAGGGATTTGTCTTCAGCGCCCTCACATTCTACTGGATACCCGCAGGAACTGACATTAACCACATGACATCCGCGCATATGGATCTTGAAAACAGGCCGCCTCTCTCTTTAAGCATCGATGCGCACTATGACCGTC
>CAZOSU010000076.1:0-9764 GCA_964582515.1 uncultured Acetatifactor sp.
TCTGTCTGTGCTCCTTCTTGGAACGCTTAGAATGCTGCTCAGAAAAGCCACCGCCTTCGTAGGAAGCCAGCGTCACCGGCACATGCTGCATATGTATCTTCTTTTCAAAATGACACCACAAAAAATGCTCATAATCTCCCCGAACCTTATACTCCGGCTTATACCCGCGCTCCTCAAACAGGCTTCTATGATAAAAGCAGGCCTGATGACAGGGAACATTTCGATAGCAGGCAAAATCATCGATTTTCGGATTGGAGGGTACCACCTGCTGACGCAGAGCATCAAAAATATCACCGTAAAAAAGCAGTGCCTCCTTGGGCTGCTCCTGCAAAAATACGATGTGGGATGCCTTCTCGATATTTTCCCCAATCCCCATCGCCATGCGCTTTAAGGAATTCTCTTCATACAAATAATCACCACAGTTTAAGAAATAAAAATACTGTCCCCTTGCATAGCTGCATGCCTGGTTCATCCCATCATAAATGCTCTGGTCCGGCTCCTGAATAATGCGCACACGCTTGGCGTCCGCAATGGTCCAGCCCTGCAATTCCTTCTTCAAAAGGGCCAGACTCTCATCCTTTGAGCCTCCATCCTTTACAATGATTTCATAATCCGTAAAGGTCTGCTTTTTAATACTTCTTATGGTCTCTACCAGTTTTTCACCGGGATTTAAAGATACCACGATGATTGAAAATAAAGGTGTTTCCATTTGCTTACCTCTCCAGCTGTTTTCCTTCTCTGATTCCATCCAAAAGGATGGCGTATGCTTTTCTCCAGGGTATTTCCCGGCACATCTCTCCCCGCTTTGCATACACAAAACGAAGCCCCATCATCCGTGCCAGTGGTCCATACAGGTGCGCATATAATACTCCCCTGTCAAAGAAAAATTTATGATTATATCCGGTAAACCAGGTGGACTCCCTCTCCTTCTCATGCCCGATGCTTACCGGTACCTTATATATCTTTAAACCTGCCCGCAGGCAATTCATAAGAAACAGGCTGTCTTCTCCGTTACTATATCTGGCTCCCCCACCAAAATGTAAGGAAAATCGAATCTGCTTCGCCTGCACCTTTTTTGTGCGTACTGCCACACTATAGGTTGGATATCTGCCACAGTTAAACCAGCGGACTCTTCCAAATTCTTCATTGTGGTAAGTCTCCCGCCCCGGCATGGCCTTTACATTAAATAGAAGCACATCCGCCTGCGGATATTTTTCAAATTGCTCCAAAACCCTGGTCTCATATCCGGCATCGTAAACAATATCCTCGTCAGAGAATAGCCCGATATCCGCTGTTGCTTCGTAAAGGCTGGTGTTACGATTCAGCCCCACACCCTTCTCCGGCATGGATATATACAACAGCTTATGTCCCTTGTAGACACATTCCTCACGGGAGGATGCCAGCTTTTGTGCCACAATAATTGCATCGCTATCTATATTCATTTCTTCTGCCAGTGGCAGAGCCTTGGCTCCCACTGCCGCTACCAAAAGCTGTAATGTCATGCTCTGTTCCTTCCAAAACGGTATTGTCTGATGAAATTACTGTCCACGTCCACTAGCAGGCCGGCAGTAATTGAAATCCCCTGCTGCTTACACTGCTGCAGCAAAAACTCTATGGTCTTTCCTGTCACTTCTCCGGCCGGCACAAGCAACAGATTTCCGTCCATGGCGCGAAGGGTCTCCGCAGATGCCGTTATCCCTTCCGCATCTGCTGCATTTATCTCTCCTATCTCATGCATTTCCCCAAAAAACCGGCTTAAATTAGCTTCCACCTCCCAAGAAACCTCCCCTTCCCGGTCCACATATCCCAGCATGGGGATATCATAACGATAGGAAAAGGTTTCCGGCACATAGATTTTCTCATCCAGAATCCCCATAAAGGCCATGGCAAACAGACTTACCAAAAAGCCTGTAACCCCGCCCAGCACAAGTGCCCTGAATACGCGTATGTCACGAACCTGAAGCTGTGGTCCCACCCGGTCGACCAGTTCCATATGTGCTATCTGGGTCTGTGTTTCAGAAAAAGCAACAACCGCCTCTGTCAGAAGCTCACTGATTTCCTCCGCCATCGCCTTGTCCGGATGTGTTACCGTAAAATATGGCATACGCACATCCGCAGGCAAGGATGCCCCATAATAAGTGATAAACTCCTCTGCGCTCATTTCTACAGAAAGCTTATCCAACATATCCGGAACCACCATATCACTTTTCATCCAGTCCTCCCATGTGTATGCCACAAAATAGGAGTACTGGCCTCCACTCACCGGATCCACAGCATATTCTACATAAAATTTATTCACTATCTCGTAGGGAATTTTCCCGCCAAAGCTCACCTTCTTCAGGTAATATCCGCCACCGATAAGCAGGGTACCAATGATAGTTCCCAAAAGCAGCCACTTCCACCTGCGAATGCTTTGTAATACAAACAACCGTAAATCAAAGGGCTCCTTTGCATACGAACACTGCCACATTACTTCTCTCCTATTATTTCTTGGAATATTTTGCCTCTTCCTTCAGCGCAGTGATTTGCTGCGCCTCCACACCCTCTGTACTATCCGGCCAGAAGAGAATCTTCAGGGTCAGAAGCATCAGCTGAATGTCCAGCCATAAAGAGTAGTTCTCAATATAGGTCAAATCCAGCTTCAATTTGTCATAGGGAGTGGTATTGTACTTGCCATATACCTGCGCATAGCCTGCAAGACCGGCCTTTACCTTCATACGATACGTAAACTCCGGCATTACCTCCATGTACTGTGCAATAATCTCCGGACGCTCCGGTCTGGGGCCGATAAAGGACATATCTCCCTTTAAAATATTAATCAGCTGTGGAAGCTCATCAATACGAACTTTGCGAATGAACTTTCCGATGGGCGTGATTCGACTGTCATTTTTCTGGGCCAGCCTTGCCACCCCATCCTTCTCCGCATCCACACGCATACTTCGGAACTTCATAATATAAAATTCCTTCTGGTCTATGGTACAGCGCACCTGCTTATAAAGCACCGGGCCACCGTCATACAGCTTAATTGCAATGGCCGTAATCAGCATAAAAGGTGATGCTATGATTAGTAAAATAAGTGAGCAGACAATATCTATGGTACGCTTGACAAATCTTTGCTCCAGACTTAAACTGTATTCCCTTGTCAGCAAAATAGGGGTATCGAACAAGTGCAGCTCCTCCGCCCCCAGCAGGATAACATCCGTAATCTTAGGCATGATATATACACGAATAGAATGTGCATAGCAATACTTAAGCAG
Source organism: uncultured Acetatifactor sp. (assembly GCA_964582515.1). GTDB lineage: Bacteria > Bacillota > Clostridia > Lachnospirales > Lachnospiraceae > Acetatifactor. The sequence goes on from CAZOSU010000076.1 coordinate 3,258, forward strand.
CTCATTTCTCTCCTGGGTAGAAATATCCCAAAGCACCACGGCCGTGTACTCCTGCGCCTCACGCCCCCTCTCTATTTCCTTTATAACAGCATCCACACCGCACTCCACATTGACACACTTCTCAATCCGGTATTTATCCTTGCGGCTGGCAAATTTATCCATAATCCCCTCAATAGGGCGTGGACCATGCACCAGTAAAAGCTTCCTCGGTGGGAATATGTTTTTGTATATAAGATAAGACACATTACTCCACACGATTGCCACTACAATCTGCCAAATGCTCATAATCACAAAGGACTTGGGTACAAAAAGGGTCTTTGCCATAATGGACAGCTCTGCATATAACAATACATTCGCCGCTACGGTAGAAAATGCTTGTGAAAAAACTACCTCTGCATTACGCAGATACCCCACACGCATGCCGCCGTACATATGTGCCAAAAAGAACAGCAATACCGCATAAAACGCCGTCTCCATCAAATCCGCCCTGTACCAATATTCCACTCCGGTAACCGTTGTAATACTGGGGCTGAAGTTTACCTTCCAATAATAGTAAAAAATTAAAACCTCTAATAGCAAACCAATCCCCGATAGGGTCAGTGTAATAATTCTCTTTGATGTTTCTAATTTCCGCATGTCACATCTGCCTCTCTTGTTATATTCTTCTGTACACCGCTGTCACGGCCCAGAAGCAAAAATAATATATAGATGCCGGAACGGACATCCCCTCCGCTCTCCGGTACAAATTCCAAATACGCCTTACCGCTTCCAGCTTATTGGAGGACAGGGAGCTGGCCGGTCTGCGATAGGTAACCAGATTCTCATCCAGTCCATAGGCCAATCGGCCGGTTCTTAGTATTTTCCACCACAGGGCAGTGTCCTCACTTTTTATAATGGGCATCCGAATTTCCTCTTTGGGTATCAGCTCCGTATCAAAAATCACTGTAGAAGTAAATATGGTGGTATTTTTCAGCGCCTGCCGATAGGTAATGGTCTGGGGAACTCTTACAATTTTTCCGGTTCCTTTGGCGTTTTCGTCCCCAAATTCATATCCTGAAAAGCAAAATCCTGCGCCGGTTTTCTCCATGTATTCCAGCTGCTTTGCCAATTTATCCGGCCGCCACACATCATCTGCATCGATATAGGCAATATATCGTCCCTTCGCTTCCTCCACCCCTCGATTTCTCGCATGGGCAGCCCCCTGATTTGTCTGCTGCACCACCAGTTTAATCGGAAGCTGCGGATGCTCCCTCATATAAGCCTCTATACAGGGAATAGTAGGGTCCTGCGCCCCATCCGCTACCAGAATATGCTCTAGGTGGGGATAGCTTTGGGAAGCCACACTACGCAACGTCTCTTCAATATAATCCTGCGCATGATACACAGGTGTTACAATACTTACCAAATCCTGTTTCATTCTATCTCTTTCCCTGAAGTAATGTATACTTTCCAACCTCTCTTGTCTCATATCCGGTAGGAAGACAGCCTTTGAGCTGCTCATAAGTAGCTGTTGTAAAAACAATGACATTCACTCCCACACTTTCCATAGCTTCAAAAGCAGCGGGGGCATTAATGATGACCTCCTCCGGTATCTCAAACCACACATACTCTGTATTTTCTATATAAAGATTGTAGCCTTCTACCCCCTGCATCCATTCATAGGCCGCAATCAGCTCCGGTTCATAAGCATCTCCATCGTAGGCTGCTGCCTGAGCATCCCACATATCCAGACCATATGCCAGCTTCACCTCTCCGTTCTTCCTGCGGACCCACTGCATCAAATCCCTCGGTCCCCAAAGTACTGTATCCTCGTCAAGAGAATCCGCCAGCTGCTCATACCCACTACGCAGCTCCGCTTCCTCTAAGGATACCGTCTGAACGATTCCTCTGTTTCCCAGGAGAAACAGGATTCCACCCACTGCCAGAGCTCCTACCACATATTTTCCTCTTCCGCTTTTCTCCATTCCCGGAAGCATGTCCCACAAAAAACGGACACCGGCATAGGAAACCACTGCCACCACCGGCACAAGCGTCCACAAAAAACCATACTCATATATCGCAGGCTGGTATATCAGCAACACTGCCGCAGTCACCGGTACCAGCACCATAAGCAGCACCACCAACGTGTACTTCATAAAGTCTGACAGCTTTTCATGTACGAAAAACTCATATAACAAAATTGCAAAACAAATGGCAATCAACTTATTTACGGTAAAATATTCACTTACTCCAAGAAGGGCTTCACTCAAATACTTCATGATAACGCCTCCTTTGTATCCTTTTTCTGCCATTTCGCTTCACAGCAGTGCATAATAACTAAAATCCCAGTTGTTAGCAGGCAAAAACCAAGCCCCCACAAGGTCTGGCACACACAGGCTTCCGCCAAAATACACAGCACGCATTTCCACCACTGTTTGTCAAGCCCTCCCTGCAGGGTATAAGGAATCAGAATCATCCCACGTATGGTTGTGCCCAAATAGCCTGCCTGGAAAATACCGTAGCCATCCAGATAGGAACCACCATCCATAAGCCAAAGCACAGATGCCACCAATATCATAAATGTATATCTTTTCCCCAGATGCTTTCCAAACAGCAGCTCCGACAATTTATAATAAGCAGAATAACAGCCTCCAAGCACAAGGATGGGCACAATATGGCATACCACTATTTCCGGCAAAAGTCCTGTCAGTTTACATACCGCCCCATACAGTGTGGGCAGACAAAGTATCTTATACCCCATGGAGAGGGGATTTACATAGGCGCCACCGGTAACCGGATTTACGCGGTGAATTCCATCCTCATACAAAAAAGTTGTCACGGTTTCCAGTGTAATGTCGCCGGAAGTCACCACCTGCTGCATACAAAAAATATACAGCATCTGAAAAAGCACCAGCAAAAGAAAACAAATAGGCAGTCCTTTGTGACAAGGCTGCTCCCCCCTTGGCTTTCGCCCAAGCTTCCACCAAATTATACCGCAGCCAAGCAGTAAGAGCGCAAATATCCCTGCCCAGATAATGGTGACTTCGCCCATTCCCAGCCCCAGAAAAAGTCCTGCCAGATGAGCCACCTCTGCCGCACCGATACAGACAATAAAGCCTGCCACATATAAATCAGCAAGGCTGATATCCATTTTTCTTATGAGCTGCTGCATGGGCAGACTCCTCCTTTTACATAAAATGCCTATAGTTAAGAATAGTATACCACATTTTGCGCCATTGGAATACAAAAAAAAGACTGCCATGCAAAAAACACAGGCAGCCTCTTTGGCCACAACAACGAGATACATTATTTTCACCCTTATACTTTATCACTCTACATTGCCTTATAATCCAAGCAGATTTTGTCTGCAATTCTGGCTATGTATTCACTGTTGGTTGGTCTGCTTTTTCCCTGTTCAATGGAATAACCAAATAATTTCTCGAAGGTCTCTACATTTCCTCTTGTCCAAGATACCTCTATAGCATTTCGAATGGCCCTCTCCACCTTCTGGCTGCTGGTCTTGAATCTCTTGGCTATAGTGGGATACAGCAGCTTTGTCACACTGCTTACGACCTCCATATCCCTTCCCGATAATAAAATGGCATCCCTTAAATAATGATAACCCTTCAAATGTGCCGGAACCCCTATATCCAGCATAATGTCCGTAATATATCTCTCCAATTCGTAATCTTTTACAACCGCAATATCCATCATGAATTCCCCTTTCATATGTCGAGTATTGCTCATTGCTGCGACCACGTGAATTATCTTAACATATCTGTCGATAATAGAAAAGAGTATCCCGTCGATGTACATCGACAGAACACTCTCTTATCCGAAACGTTATAATTCTTCCTTCACAAGGTAGATGGGACGTCTTTTCACCTCCATGTATGTCCTGGCAAGGTATTGTCCCACAATTCCCACGCAAAAAAGCTGCACACCGCTGACCATCAAAATAATACATACCGTGGAGGCCCAGCCGGACACCGGATCCCCAAACAACAGCTTTCGGACCACGACAAAAACAATGGCAAGAAATGCTACCATACAGAAGAATACCCCCATAAAGGATGCTATGGTGAGGGGCATGGTAGAAAATGCAGTGATTCCCTCGATGGAGTACTTAAACAGCTTCCAGAAGCTCCACTTAGACTCTCCCTTTGCTCTTTCAATATTCTCATAGGCAATCCACTTGGTTTCAAAGCCTACCCAGCCCCAGATTCCTTTGGAAAATCTATTGTACTCTGACATTTCCAGAATAGCATCCACCATCTGTCTGGTCATCATCCGATAGTCCCTTGCGCCATCCATAATCTCTGCCTGAGATATTCTGTGCATCAAGCGGTAAAACAATCGGGCAAAAAAGGAGCGGATTGCCGGTTCCCCCTTACGGCTTACCCGCCTTGTGGCCACGGAATCATAGCCTTCCTCAATATAAGAGTACATCTCCGGCAAAAGAGAAGGCGGATCCTGTAAATCCACATCCATAATCACCACGTAGTCGCCCCTGCTCTTTTGCAGTCCCGCATACATAGCCGCCTCTTTTCCGAAATTTCGCGAAAAAGAAACCAGATGTATTCTCCCATCCGTTTCCCGAAGCCGTTTTACCTCAGATGCGGTTCCATCTCCGGAGCCATCATCAATATATATAATCTCTATATCCAGCTTTTTTCTTTCAAAAAATGAGGCATTTTTCATGAGCTCCTCATAAAAGTATGACACATTTTCCTGCTCGTTATAGCAGGGCACGATAATGCTTAATAACCCCATGTCCGCTCCATCATCACAAATATTTGAATATGTAAGTTCAGTATACTATTCCTGCCACAAGCCTGCAAGGATAGTATTGCGTAAAAAAATTTTTTCTAGCCATAATATTACAAATGCGATATACTGTTAAGGTATTTTATTGAAAGCAGGTAAATATATATGATTACATTTTTTCAGGAATTATTTTCAAATAGAATATTTTTAGCCGCTGCACTTGGCTGGACTGTGGCCCAGGTTTTAAAAACCTTGATTCATATGTTTTTCACCAAAAAATTTGTTGCGGAACGCCTTGTAGGAAGCGGCGGTATGCCCAGCTCCCATTCTGCCACCGTGTGCGCCTTGTCGGTTTCTACAGCCTTTGAGTGCGGCGTGGGAAGCGTGGAATTTGCATTGGCCTGTTTCATGGCCATCATCGTTATGTACGATGCCATGGGCGTACGAAGAGAGACCGGCATTCAGGCAAAGATGCTCAATGATATGATTAAGATTTTCGAAGATATGGGACGTCAGGACATCTCTCCGGATGAAAAGCTGAAGGAATTTGTGGGACATACCCCCTTACAGGTGCTTGTGGGTGCTCTTCTTGGTTGCCTTATCGCCGTACTTTTCTATATTCTGTAGTCACAAATTGTTAATGCCGCCGCAATTTGATATTCCCTCCTTACCGGGTTGTCCAGTAAAGAGGGTACCTATCATTTTGCGACGGCATTTTTGTGTTCATTTATCTTTCACCAAGACCCAATCTGTTAATTGCAGAGAAAATTGCACGAACAGAAGCTCTGGTAATATTGGAGCTGACACCTACACCATAGGTTACATGACCGGTATTGGCATCCAGCAGATGGATGTATGCAGCTGCCTGGGAGGACGCACCTGACTGCAGTGCATGCTCTTCGTAATCAAGGACTTTAATCTTGATATCCAGTTCATGGGCAATACCACGCTGTACCGCATCAATAGGACCATTACCGATAGCCTCATACTGCTTCTCCACGCCATGGTCTGTGTAGGTCACAATCACCTTCGTATCGAACTTGCTCTCGGTCTCGCCACTTAAATCGATAACATTTAATTTCCTGAAATGGATAGGCTCCTTCTTCTCCAGATATTCTGCATTGAAGCTTGCCATAATCTGGTCCGGTGACACCTCGCCCTGCTTCTCGGAGATAGACTGAATGACGGTAGCAAACTCCTTGTGCATTGCCTTGGGAAGCTTGAAGCCATAGTAGGTATCCATAACAAAGGCTACGCCGCCCTTACCGGATTGCGAGTTAATACGTACGATGGGTTCATACTCTCTGCCGATATCTGCCGGGTCAATTGGCAAATACGGTACCTGCCAGAATTCATTGCCACGCTCACGCATGGCCTTTACACCCTTATTGATTGCATCCTGATGGGAACCGGAGAATGCAGTAAATACCAACTTTCCGGCGTATGGATGCCTTGGGTGAATAGGAATCTTGCAGCATCTTTCATAAATTTCGATAATATCATTAATCTTCTCAATGTTCAGCTCCGGATTAATACCCTGGGAGAACATATTGTAAGCAATATTCAGAATATCCACATTACCGGTACGTTCACCGTTACCGAATAAAGTGCCCTCCACACGGTCCGCTCCCGCCAAAAGAGCAAGCTCCGCACTTGCAGTACCAGTACCTCTGTCATTATGAGGATGCACACTGACAATGACACTGTCCCTCTTATCGATATGCTTAATCATCCATTCAATCTGATCCGCATATACATTCG
>CAZOSU010000077.1:0-9737 GCA_964582515.1 uncultured Acetatifactor sp.
AAAACTAAAATAGCACTCCGGCAGCAACCACCTCACCACCGAAATGCTATTCTTTCCTTCACCATGTCACAGCTCCAAATCCCTAAAATTTTGGCTTAAATTTGGCTTAAAAATTCAATTCTTTTTCTCCACACCCCTTGAATTTACTGTTTTTTTCTAAAAACGCGCATTGTTGCCGTGGGAATCACCCAAAAACCGCTCATCCCCAAAAGGACAAGCAGCCTTTCCCATTCACCTTTATCCAAAACTTTTAACCCAATTCACCAAGGAACCGTGATGTTTATTATCCCGAACTGTCCCCAGCATATACTCTGTTACAGGACCATTTTTTCTCATCTTTTCCAGAATTGCTTCCTGGAGCTCTTCCACTGACATATCCTCATATGACTTGCTCCAGTCAACGCATGCTTTTTCATCTTTCTTTTCCTCCTGTACGTTTACAGGCTCTGCTTCCGGTTGCTCCATTGGCTTTTCAGCTTCTACAACCTTCGAAGCTTCTTCCGGTTCTGAAGCTTCTTTTACTTCCAAAACCTCTGCCACTTCTGCAGTTTTTATCGCTTCCTCAGTCACTACCGTTTTGGGAGTTTTTTCAATTTCCGCTGTCTTTATCGGTGCAAAGCTCTCGTCACAAAGTTCTGCCGGAAGCCAGATTTCACCGGAATTAGCCGCTACTCTCACCCGTATACGTCCACCACTTACAGATACTCGTTCACCGGATAGTACGCCCACGTATTCTGATGAATTACCACACGCCACATCCATATGTACATCATTGTCACCATTATTCACCGTAGTGATTACAGATTTACCATCCAGAATTCTTGCATATGCAAAATGGGTCGTTTGCAGCTCAATCTCCTTATAATCACCATAGCAAAGAGCCGGTGTATTCTGGCGGAGCTTACCAAGCGCTGCGATTAGTTTTGTACAAGGATTTGTATTAACTGCATCCTTGTAATCTTCATAATTTAATGCAGGCCGCAGGGAATCATCAGAAAAGCTTTCCTTTCTTCCTTCAATACCGAATTCTGAACCATAATAAATTGATGGAATTCCCGGTAAAGTGTAAAGCATCACATGCACCGGCATAAAATGTGCTTTATTTTTCAGCTTTGTATAAATACGCTCTACGTCATGATTATCCACAAAGCTGTATAGCTTTAGATTATTTCCTACCATACTGCTTACATATTTAATAGTATGTGCAACTTCAAAATAGTTATGGTCATTGTGACCGGAGTATAATGCTTTATGAAGCATATAATTTGTCACGGAATGCAATGTTCCATCATTGGCCCAACGGGAATAATTTCCATGGATAACCTCTCCCATGAGCCAGAATTCCGGTTTTACTTCATTCGCTACATGACGAAGTGCCTTCATATATTCAAAATCCAGAACATCTGCAGCGTCCAGACGGATTCCGTCGATATCAAACTCACTTACCCAGAAACGGATTACGTCGCAGATGTAAGCTTTAACTGCAGGATTGTGCTGATTTAATTTTACAAGCAGGTCATATCCTCCCCAGTTTTCATAGGAAAAACCATCATTATAGGAATTATTTCCCCAGAAATTCACATTGCAGTACCAGTCTTTGTACTGGGAATTTTCCCTATATTTTTTAATATCCTGAAATGCAAAAAAATCACGACCTGTGTGATTGAACACACCATCCAAAATCACTCTGATTCCCTGCTGGTGGCATTCTGTAACAAAATTCTTCAAATCCTCGTTGGTTCCCAGTCTGCTGTCCAGCTTTTTATAATCTGTGGTTTCATAGCCATGTCCCACAGATTCAAAAAGCGGTCCGATGTAAATTGCATTACATCCAATTTCTTTAATATGAGAAATCCAAGGTAACAATGTATTTAAACGATGTACCGGTTCTCCATAAGAATTTTGTTTTGGTGCCCCTGTCACCCCCAAGGGATAAATATGATAAAATACGGCCTCTTCATACCACGCCATGCATTTGTCCTCCAAATTTCACAAAAATAGTCATATATAATTGTATTGCATTGCGAATAAACTGTCAATGCAACAAATTTTTCTAAAATAGAAACTATTTTTCTCCCATTTTCTTCAATCTGGAACGTATAGCCCCAACAGTTCTACAGTGTCTCTCCGCAATATCTTTTATTGACATCCCTTCTGCCAACTCTTTCAACATTTCCTTTTCTTCTTGCTCTGTCCAGCCAGAGTACGCATTTGGCTTTTCCTGCATTATTTTATGCATATAGCAAGGCTCCGACTCCTCCTCACTTATGCTTAGCACTGCTCCTGGGTGACTTCTTTGATATTCGCTAATCTCTTCCAAAAACAACTCGCCATACTTTTCAAATTTAGCAAAACCCACACCGGATACGTTCAACATCTCCTCTTTATTCTGGGGTACTTTCACGCACATATCGATAAGCGTTTTGTCACTAAAAATGATATAGGGAGGCAATGCTTCTTCTCTTGCAAGTGTAAGACGCACGCTCCTAAGCTTCTCAAATAACTCATAACCTGCACTAGTAAGTGCATCCGTACTTCTTTTTCTGCTAACCTTTTGACTTTTAGAAGGTTCTTTTTCCTCATACACCCTAACAAGGATGCGGGCATTTGTGTCCTTTAATGGGGATATGTCACCCATTCTAAGAACACTGTACTTATCCTCCGTCTGATATAAATATCCATCAAATATCAGCTGATTCATCAATACACGTAGCTCCGACTCTGAATAATCACTCAGCTTACCGTATGATTTGTAATTAGTTGTTCCTAATTCCTTCAGTCTTGCTCTATTAGCTCCTAATAAGGTTCCCAGAACAATTTTTAGCCCATAACGACCTCTGGTTTCCGACACACAATTGATTACCCATTTAGCAGCCTCTGTCATATCCACTTCACGGTACTCCCTATGACAATTACCACAATTATCACAGGGTACAGATGTCTTTTCGCTAAAATACTCCAATATGTAATTTCTCAAGCATGATGTGGTTCTGCAATACCCTTCCATAATTTGAAGACGTTTCAAATCTCGCTGCTGTATAAGCTCCACATCTTCCGGAAGAACTTCGCTAAAATCCTTTCTTTCAAGCAGGAATCTATTAATCATGACGTCCTGCGCAGAAAACAGTAAAATACATTGAGCGGCCTCACCATCTCTTCCCGCACGCCCCGCTTCCTGGTAGTAATTTTCCATACTCTGCGGCATATTGTAATGTATTACATAACGGACATTTGACTTATCAATTCCCATACCGAAAGCATTGGTTGCTACAATAATCGGCGCTCTGTCATATATAAAGTCATCTTGATTCTTTTTTCTGGTCTCGTTATCAATGCCCGCATGATACCTTGTGACGGGTATCCCCTTTTTAAGCAAGGTTTCATACAAAGCATCCACATTCTTACGAGTTGCACAATAAATGATTCCACTCTCTTTGGGATGTTTCTCTATGTACTCAACCACAAAAGCATCTTTTCCTTTTATGCTCTCCACTTTATAATATAAATTCTCTCTGTCAAATCCGGTTATAACAACATTCGGATTTTTCAGATGCAAAATACAGGTAATATCGTCCTTAACCTCTTCCGTAGCTGTTGCAGTAAATGCACTCAAAATGGGTCTTCGTGGCAAAAGCTTCACAAAATCAACGATTTTCAAATAGCTTGGCCTGAAATCCTGTCCCCATTGGGAAATACAATGTGCCTCGTCCACTGTAACCATTGAAATATTGGCATTTGCCGCAAACTGTACAAATCCCGGACTTTCCAAACGTTCCGGAGCAACATATATGATTTTATACATCCCCTGCGTGGCCCGTTCCAGAGCCTTAGCAATTTGTACTTCTGATAGCGATGAGTTGATAAACGCGGCGTGAATTCCTACTTCATTAAGTGCCTTTACCTGATCCTGCATCAAGGAAATTAAAGGTGAAATAACGATGGTAATTCCGGGCATCATTAACGCCGGAATCTGGTAGCATATTGATTTTCCTGCTCCCGTCGGCATGATGGCCAAAACATCCTGCCCCGTCAACACTGCATTAATAATGTTTTCCTGTCCTTCTCTAAAGGCGTCGTAACCAAAATATACTTTTAGTGTTTCCAAAGCGTCCATCAGCTTTCCCTCCTTTTTCCTTATTCTTCCCGGCTTAGTGTCTTATCTCTAATACATCTTCAGCTCCACCGGACAATGGTCAGAGCCCATCACCTGTGTATGAATCTTCGCATCCACAAGCTCATTCTTCAACTCTTCCGACACCACGAAATAGTCAATACGCCACCCCGCATTCTTGGCACGGGACTGGAACATATAGGACCACCAGGAATAAACACCGGTCACATCCGGATAGAAATGGCGAAAGGTATCAACATATCCATTCTCCAGTACTTTGGTAAAGCAGGCTCTTTCCTCGTCAGTAAAGCCGGCGTTTTTATGATTGGTCTTAGGATTCTTTAAGTCGATTTCCTGATGAGCCACGTTAAGGTCACCACAGAAAATCACCGGCTTCTTTGCCTTCAGCCCATTTAGATACGCCAGAAAATCTGCTTCCCATTTCATACGATAATCCAGTCTGGTCAGCTCTCTCTGAGAATTTGGGGTATACACTGTCACCACATAATACTCCTCAAATTCTGCGGTAATCACGCGTCCTTCATGGTCATGCTCCTCCACACCCATACCATAGGTCACCTCTAAGGGCTCTATCTTGGTAAACATGGCAGTGCCTGAGTAGCCCTTCTTTTCCGCAAAATTCCAGTACTGATAATATCCGGGCAGCTCCATTTCCAGCTGCCCCTCCTGCATCTTGGTCTCCTGCAGGCAGAAGATATCCGCATCCACTTCTTCAAAAAAATCCATAAAGCCCTTTTGCATGCAGGCTCTGAGACCATTTACATTCCATGAAATCAATTTCATACTTATTTTCCTCTCTATTACATTATTCAGGGCTGCCTTGGCAAAATCACCTCTTCCAGGCTGAATATTTCTCTGAATAATACTATTTATTTACCATCAGCTTCACCATGGCCTGATTTAGTCCGTCCACCGTCAGCTTATACATGGGGAATATCTCCTTGATGGCAGTCTCTGCCTCTCTCCACGGCGCACGTCCCGGCGCCATCTTAGGATTAAGCCAAACTACCTTCTTATAATGTCTCTTTACCAGCTGAAGCCAGTCATAGCCTGACAGACCACCGTTTGGTCCGCGATAATTACCGGTGGTGGAATACAGCTCCTCCGGAGCCATAGCCGCATCTCCTACGATGATTACCTTATAGTCACTGTCGATGTTGCGAAATACCCATTCCGTATCCACCCAGTCACCATTCTCACACTCCGGTGTCTTGTACAGCTTATTGTAAATGCAGTTGTGGAAATAATAGCTCTTCACATCCTTATAATGGTTGGACTTATGCACCGCCTGAAATAAATCATTCAACAAGCTGCTGTAAGGAATCATGGTTCCGCCGGAATCCATAAGAAGTAAAAGCTTTACCGCATTCTTACGGGGCTTTTTCATAACGATTTGCAGACAGCCTCCATTGTTACAGGTCTTGTCCACCGTACCGTCAATATCCAGCTCCGTCTCCGGGATATCCAGTCTGGACGAAAATTGACGCAGCTTTCTAAATGCCATCTGAAACTGCCTGTTGTCCAGTACTCTGTCGTCTCTGAAATCCTTATATTTTCGGGCACCAATAACCGCAAAGGCAGACTGATAGCCGGTCTTACCGCCTACACGTACACCACCGACATTTCCGCCCATATTACCGAAGGAGGTCTTACCCATGGTGCCAATCCAGAAGTTACCACCATTGTGCTCGCTGTCCTGATCCTTCAGACGCTGCTTGAACTTCTGCTCCACGTCCTCCTTATCAATCATCTGACCCTCGCCTTCCATCTTATTTAAGTGGTCTCTGGCTTCCTCATGAGCCATCTCCATCATGTCGGACTTATCCAGCCAGCGAAGCATTTCTGCACTGACCTCCGTCCCCTTCTGGGCCGCCTTAAAGCACTCCTCAAAGGCCATATCAAATTTATCATAATCCGTCTCGCTCTTTACCAGAATCATGCGGGACACATAGTAAAACTGGGTCAAAGAGCTGCCACAGAGCCCCTTATCCAAAGCCTCCTGCAGCGTCAAAAATTCTCCCATGGTGACATGAAGTCCCTTGTCACGAAGAGATAAGAAAAATTTAGTAAACATATGCTCTTCCTACAACATTCCTGCGTTCTGTCTTACAATCTCTAAGTCCTCATCCTTCTTCACTACCACACCCACAAACGGCAGGGCAGCACGGATTTTATCCGTAGGGATACCACCGATTTGCAGTGCATTGACCCAGTCAATCAATTCTGACGTACTGGGCTTTTTACGGATATCACGGATGGCGCGGATATTGTAAAACACATCCATCGCCTGTTTTAAAAGGTTATCTTCCACCTCCGGGAAATGCACCTTTACAATTTCCTCCATCTGCTCCTTGGATGGAAAGTCAATGTAATGGAAAATACATCTTCTAAGAAATGCATCAGGAAGCTCCTTCTCCGCATTAGAAGTAATAATTACGATGGGTCTGTTCTTCGCTTTCACCGTTCTCTTGGTCTCATTGATATAGAATTCCATCTGGTCCAGCTCCCAGAGAAGGTCATTAGGGAATTCCAGGTCGGCCTTATCAATTTCATCAATCAATAAAACCACCTGCTCCTCGCTGTCGAAGGCCTCACCCAGCTTACCCAGCTTGATATACTTTGCAATATCATCCACGCCCTCTTCTCCGAACTGACCGTCGTAAAGTCTCTGAATGGTATCATACACATAGAGACCCTCCTGGGCCTTGGTAGTGGACTTAATATTCCATATAATCAGCTTCTTGCCCAGTGCCTTGGCCACTGCCTCTGCCAGCATGGTTTTACCTGTTCCCGGCTCGCCCTTTACCAGTAAGGGCTTCTTTAAAGCGATTGCAATATTTACACTGGCCATCAGCTGCTCGCTTGCTACATATTCTGCAGTTCCCTGAAAATTTGTATTCATAGTTTCCTCCGTTTATCAACACTTTAAACCATAAAAGTTTTCTTGTTTTTTTACTATAACCATGTTACGATATTTACTGAATTAATTCAAGAGATAAGGGGACAAGTTTACGATGAACGACAATATATACACCTTAGAGAATTCCTTTTCGCTGGAGGTTTTTCCACCGAAAAAGGAGGATGAATTTGAACATGTTTATCAGGTGCTGGACGCCATGGCGCAGGTAAAGCCGGACTTTATCAGTGTCACCTACGGTGCCGGTGGAAGCAATTCCAAGAAAACCGTGGAAATCGCTTCTTACATCCAGAATACTCTGCGTATCCCAGCCATTGCACACCTTACCTGCGTGGGTAGTAAAAAGGAAGACATTCAGAAGGTGCTTGCTGAATTACAAAGCGCCGGAGTAAACCATATTCTGGCCCTTCGCGGCGACAGGCCCCGCACCATGAGCGACGAGCAGTTCTTCGGCAGGGAATTTACCCATGCCAGCGATATGATGGCTTTTATTCGTGAAAACAGCCATATCCACATGGCAGGTGCCTGCTATCCGGAAAAGCATTATGAAGCAACTTCCTTAGATTCCGATTTAGAAGCTCTGAAAATCAAACAGGATATGGGTGCAGAGTTCTTTATCAGCCAGCTGTTTTTTGACAATCGTTTCTACTATAATTTTGCAGATAAAGCAATTACCAAAGGTATCACTGCACCACTCTGCGCCGGAATCATGCCCATTACCTCATCCAGGCAGATTGAGACCAGCATCTCTCTCTCCGGCTCCAGCGTACCAAAGAAACTGACCGATTTAATCGCTACCTACGGTGACAAGCCCGAGGAAATGCGCAAGGCCGGTATCAATTTTGCAATTGAACAGATTTTAGATTTAAAGAATAATGGTGTAAAACATATTCATCTTTATAGTATGAACAAGCCCAAGACTACGGCAGAGATTGCAGGTGCATTATAACGAACAGAGACGAGATACGCTTTTTAAATCTCGCTCTGATTAGCGGTGGTCAAATGTTCATTCGTGCAAGCACGATGCCCATTTCCTCGTCGCCATAGCATAAAAAGGCGGAGATCAGGGACTTCCCCCATTTCCGCCTTTTATATTAATACTTATTATCACTCCGCATGATAGATTCTGGCTACTGCCTCCTCAATATCCGGCTCCTCCACTGTCAAATCCACTATGGAAAGCTCCTTTGACACCTCTCCTATACCCTCTGAAGCCGTATATTTATGATGGTCAAAGCGGCAGACAATACTATTGTCCTTGCTTGACACCAGCTCTATCTTATCACACTTAATCCTATCAATATGCTCTGTAAAACACATATCCGTAATTCCACAGGCAATTGCCGCTTCCACAGCCTCATCCGGTAACATTTTAGAATTCCACTATATCAATCTAAAACGCCACTCTCAATAAACTAACTTTCGAAAAACAAAAGCCAATTCAAATGATAGTTGAATTAAACTAAACCTAATAAAAAACGGGATACTGCTGAAACACCTTTCACCAATATCCCGCTCAATCTACAATTTAGTTATTTCTATGATTCAGATCCTCAAGTCTGCCTCGCACTGTTTCTGAAATATCCTTAACCACGTCTGCTTCAGCCAGTACCTCCTGAGTACATGCTGCCAGATTGGTAAGTCTGTCATTAATCTCTGCAATAGAATATGTAAGCTCTTCCGTCTCTTCCATCAGGTTGCGAATAGCATTCACTATCTCCACACGGTTATAGTCACTTTCCTCCGCCATGATTCTACTGGATTCTGCCAAAGCCTTCACCTCATCTGCTACCACAGCAAACCCTTTTCCTGCATCACCACTTCGTGATGCCTCCACCGCAGCATTTAAAGAAAGGATAGTCGTCTGGCTGGCAATCTTTGAAACATTAATATTATTCTTCTCCAGATTATTTAATAGCTCCTGAATACCCATGAAGGAGTCTGTAAGTACACTACAAAAGTCTGTAATCTTACGCATGGCAGCACTGATGGCACTACTTTCTTCAGCATTCACAGTATTTCCCTGCAGCATTTCCTCAATAGAAAGATTTAGTGCTGCAAAATCCTCTCTGATAAAGTGCGTAATCTCTTCATTCTTGCCTATAATCCTCCGATTCTGTTCCTCAAGCTTTTTTGAAACCTTCTGCACTTCATTCTTTATGTAATGAATACAATTTGCCGGCGTATTACATCCGTTGAAAATAGCACAGGCCATCTCTGAACAGTTACTATATCCACAAGCCCCACAGTTAATACTACGTTCCTCGGCAGTTGTCTTTCCCATTTTATCAAAAATACTATTTATCTCAAAAGCCCGTGGGTTCTTAAGAGATACCGTGGAAGACTTATTTGTATACTTGCGAATAAAATCATCCGGATTAAGCTTTGCAAATTTACGATTTAGTAACCATAAACGCATCTTTGGCGACAACCTTTTGGAAAAGGGATGAACTACACGTTTCTTTTTCACATTTTTCTTCATCTCTTCCAGATTGTAATAATTATCCTCTGACTCACTCTTTTCAGCTTCTATACCGGTGCCGTACAGACAACCTCTTTCACAGTTCAAAATATCAACCATAAATGGCAGTTTTTCATTGCGTTTCATGCGTTCCCTATAGTCCCTCAAAAACTCATAGGCACGCTTCTCACCTTCCACCTGACGAATAAAAACATCCTCACCGCAGA
>CAZOSU010000078.1:0-4712 GCA_964582515.1 uncultured Acetatifactor sp.
CATATATCCCAAATCCCGCAGGTACTCTGCCAGCTCAATGGCTTCCTTTAAGGTGGAACCGGGATGGGAGCTCATCAGATAGGGGACTAAAAACTGATTCTTGCCAAGCTGCTTGTTGATACGCTTATACTTCTCTACAAAGCGCTCGTATACTACGTTCCCTGGCTTGCCAAGCTTTGCCAAAACCACATCAGAAATATGCTCCGGTGCAACCTTTAACTGACCGCTGATATGATGCTCTACCAGTTCTCTAAAGAAGGTATCATCTTTATCGGCCATAAGATAATCAAAGCGGATACCGGAACGTACAAATACCTTTTTTACTCCCGGAAGAGCCCGTAATTTACGCAGCAGGGAAAGGTAGTCGCTGTGATCCACCTTCATATTTTTACAAGGCTCCGGGAAAAGGCACTGCCTATGCTTGCATACACCGCATGTCAGCTGTTTTTCACAGGAGGGATGCCTGAAATTGGCGGTAGGACCACCCACATCATGTATATATCCCTTAAACTCCGGGTCCTGAATCAAAAGCTTTGCTTCTTCTATGATGGATTCATGGCTTCGAACCTGGATGGTTCTTCCCTGATGGAAGGTTAAGGCGCAGAAGCTGCAGCCACCAAAGCAGCCACGATTACTAATCAGGGAAAACTTTATTTCTCTGATGGCCGGAACGCCCCCTGCCTCCTCATAAGAGGGGTGGTAGGTACGCATATAAGGAAGGGCATATACATCATCCATTTCCTGCATGGTAAGTGGATATGCCGGCGGATTCTGTACCACATACATACCCTTTGGATACTCCTCCACCAGTATTTTACTGCTGAAGGCATCGGTGTGCTGGCTCTGGATGCCAAAGCTTTTGGCATAATTTATCTTATCCTGCTTCATCTCCTCATAGGTAGGAAGGGAAATGTAGTCATACAGACCGGAAATGTCCTTCGTTTTATATACGGTACCTTTGACGAATGTAATATCCTTCACAGCAATACCTGCGTTTAAGGCATCTGCAATCTCCACGATGGATTTTTCACCCATGCCATAAGAAATAATATCTGCCTGACTATCCAAAAGAATAGAACGTTTAAAGGAATCGGTCCAATAGTCATAATGTGCCATTCTGCGAAGACTGGCCTCAATACCGCCGATGATAATAGGTACATCCTTATAGGTTCTGCGGATGAGATTGCCATATACGCTGGTGGCATGGTCGGGGCGTTTGCCCATTTCGCCGCCCGGTGTATAGGCATCGGTACTTCTGCGCTTTTTGGATACGGAATAATGGTTTACACAGGAATCCATATTTCCGGCAGAAACCAGAAAGCCTAATCTGGGCTTCCCTAAGATGGTCACACTCTTTTCCTCTCTCCAGTCCGGCTGTGCAATAATCCCCACACTATAACCATGGGCTTCCAGCACACGGCTGATGATGGCGTGTCCGAAGGAGGGATGGTCCACATAAGCATCCCCGGTAATATATACAAAATCAAGCTGCTCTAGTCCTCTGTCAATCATATCCTGACGACAGATTGGTAAAAATCCATTTGTCACTTATATTTCCTCGCTAAATAATTCATGATAGCTTTTAATATAACCATCTGCCAGCTTACGCTTTTTCTCTTCCTGATGTGCGGAATATATATCATCCACAGCGTATACTGTCATTCCTGCACCTTTTCCCGCCATGATGCCGGCGGGGATATCTTCGAAAACAAGACAATCCTTAGGATTTACGTTAAGCTTTTTGGCTACCTCCAAATAAATATCCGGTGCAGGCTTTCCCCTTTCTGCTTCAGAGCCTGTCATGATAAAGGAAAAATACTCTCGGATATTTAAAGCACTCAGCACATTTTCCACCAGCTCTCTTGAATTACTGCTGGCAATACCAAGAAGTATTCCGCGCTTCCTGCACTCTGCCAGAAAACGGTCTGCTCCATCCTTTAAAGGAACCTCAAGCATGTACTTATCCCAAGCCATTTTGTTCCAGTCGTCCATCATTTTTTCGATAGTATCCTCTATCTGAAAACGTTCCTTGATATAAATGGCAGTTTCACGAAAGCTTTTGCCCTCCAGCTCCTCCTGTAAGGTGTCCGGAAGAGAATGACCAAATCGACCAAGGTAGTCAATATCAATTTGTTTCCAAATCCACATGGAATCTACCAGGGAACCATCCAAATCAAAGATTACTGCTTTTTTATTATCTAAAATCACTCCTATTTTCTCCATTCTTCAGCTTGTCAATTTCCTGCGCTGTAAGAGGTCGATATTCTCCCGGCGCAAGTGCTTCGTCCAGCGTAAGGCTGCCAAAGGTCATGCGTTTTAAATACAGAACTTCATTGTTTACCGCCTGTAGCATACGCTTTACCTGATGAAACTTTCCCTCCTGAATGGTGAGAAGAAGCTCTTTGGGGGTCAAAAGCTCCGCCCTTGCCGGAAGGGTCAGGGAAGCTTCGCCGATATCCACCCCCTGCCTGAGTGCTTCTAAATCTGCAGGACAAATCTCCTCTCTCGTCCTTACGTAATACGTTTTATCTACATGCCTTTTCGGAGATAAAAGATTGTGAATCAGCTCACCATCGTTTGTAAGAAGTAAAAGTCCCTCCGTATCCTTATCCAGTCGTCCTGCCGGGGACAAATCCTTTGTATTTACACCGGTCAAAAGCTCCAGCACGCATTTATCGTGATTGTCTTTGGTAGCAGTAACTACTCCAGCAGGCTTATGAAGCATATAATACCTGTATTTATGGTAGGAAAGAACTTTCCCTTTGTACGAAATCTCATCATTGTTTTCATCGATTTTTGTATCGGACTGCCTGCATACCATACCGTTTACAGTGACGAGCCCCTTTTTGCAAAGGTTCTTTACCTCACTTCTTGAACCGGCTTCCATGGCAACAAGATATTTATCCAGACGCATCATTATACGCTCCCTGCCTTCTATTTTCATTTTGTGCTGCATATGTTACAAAAAAAGACCAAAGGAAATATATGACCTCACTCTTTTTCCTGATACTTATCCTTTTTATTTTAACACAATCTGATGTAAGTCTCCACTATGCATTTCACGGATTGACACTGTGGTATGGGAAAATGGTACCCTCCCTGCTTCCTTTCATGATTGTTATGGGTGTGTGTATACGTCAGAATATTACGGGAAAAATGGCTATGATATTTAAGCCCCTGTTGTATCCTGTTTTTCGATGTCGTAATGAAGTAAGCTACTGTATTTTGGTAGGTTTTCTGTGCGGCTTTCCCATGGGGGCAAGAGTAACGGCACAGATGTATCAGAGGGGTACCTTAAGTAAAACAGAAGCCGAATACCTGCTTTCCTTTTGCAATAATATCGGTCCGGTTTATTGCCTGTCCTTTGTGGTGCCGCTACTGGGAATTAAAAATATTCCTTTATTTTTATGCGTCATGTATGGAGTCCCTCTGCTTTACGGGTTACTTCTCCGATATACACTCTACCGCAAGGAGATGAACGTTGAATTAACCATTCCGCATACGGAAAGCTGCAAAAAAGAACCGGTGCTGCAATCCCTGAATCTGTCCATACAGGAGTCCATTCAGGGGATTACCACGCTTTGTGGATATATGATATTTTTTAATCTGCTGAATTTAATCCCCCATATGCTTTGTCCGAATTTACAGCCCTACATAGCCCCACTGCTGGAAATTACCGGCGGTCTTGGTACCCTTGGGGACGAACATATTATGCTCTCGCTGATAGGGCTTAGCTTTGGAGGCTTGTCCTGTCTTGCACAGACCTATAGCTCCATCGCCGGAAGTGACCTGAGCATAGGAAATTATGTGCTGCACCGCGGAATACTTACAGTGCTGTCCATGCCCTGCTATTTTTATCTCCTTCCCCTTCTTTTTTGAGAAGTGCTAAAAAGTATCAGGGATAAAGCGGAAAGTAAAAGAATTCCGGCCACAGCAAGCCCTAAATAAAGGAGGGTCTGTCCGCTGTCTGACCCTTGCTCCGGCTCTGCCACTGTAAGAACAACGGTTTCGTAGCTTTCTGCCTGACTTTCCTTTTCGGCAGAAAGACTTTCGGCCAGCTCTTTTTCCTTTTGCACCTCCACCGGGTCAAGGAATACCCCGTTAAAGTCACGGATAGTATTACTTTCCGAAGCAAAATCAAAGCCATTGTAGGCTCTGATAGAAACCTGGGGAACGGTGCGGTGCTCTATAGAAAGTGTCAGAAGAAAGGTGTCCGCATATTCACCGGTCAGAACATTGCTTTCCGGCCATGCAAACAGCTCACTGTAGCTTACACCGCCATCCACGCTGTAATCGTAATATAAAAGGGTAGAATCCATATCACAGGCTGTAACCTGTAAGGTCAGCAGACCATTTTCATAATCTGCTTCATTTACTTCGATGAAGCAATAATCCGGTGGCGTAGCATCCTTTATCGTAACGGGAACCACTTGGTCCAAAGGATAAGAAAAGCTTTGGTATTCCTTTGCATGGGGCTCTAATCCCACAAATTCAAGGATAGCCTGTGCATCCGCTTTTCCAAAGGCGATAATGTCCTGCTGACTGTCTACATAGCTTAAATCATCTCCGGCGTCCACATAGCAGTGCTCCAAAATAACGGCGGGAATATCCCTCTTATAACATTCCCGTATAATTCCATAATAATTACTGCCCGGTGTCTCTTCACTTTCCCGGGTCTTGATGCCGCGAAGATGCAGGCCCATATCCTGCAT
>CAZOSU010000078.1:4722-9658 GCA_964582515.1 uncultured Acetatifactor sp.
AAGAAAATCTCACCAAATCGGTATCCTGTAGCATTACCCGGCGCATCTAAGGGAACCCAGAGCTCCGAACCAAAGCTGCGGTGGCTTTCCGAGGCATTATAATGAATACTGAAAACCATATCAGCATCCACACTTTCTGCAAATTTCGCCCTGTCCTTTAAGGACAAATCCACATCCTCACTGCGGGTCATATAGACCTCCAGTTCCTCGTATTTGGACAACTCCTCATAAATTGTCCGGGCTGTCAAATAGGTAATCTCTTTCTCTTCAAAGGATGGGTTGGCAATGGTTCCCAGATTTTCTCCTCCATGCCCGGGGTCAATTACAATTGTTCGTATTTCCTTCACATTACTCTCCCCTTATCTAAAAAAGACCGGCTCCTTTCGAAACCGGTCCCATTAACACTACTTAAGCATCCTCTTCGGAATAGGAATCCTCTTCTGCATATTCCTCTACAAGCTCCTCCACCGGATGTAATTCATTTCTGTTTGACTGAATGATATCCCTATAGTGGTTTAAGTTACCTACTAAATTTTCATAGTTGTTGATTGCTGTATTGGTAGAAGATACAATAATATTCTCCAGATGTGCCAGCATATCGTCCATATACTGCATGGCAGCGGTACGTACACTGTTGGCCTCCATGGTGGCAGTGTCCAAAATTTCCTGTGCCTGTCTGGTGGCAAGGGTTACTACTTCATTGGCCTGTGCATATGCCTGCTGCATGATTTCGTGTTCGTTAATCAGCTGATTGGTATGAACGGTAGCTTCATTAATCAGCGCTTCGGCTCTGGCTTTAGCATCCTCTAAAATTGCTTCCTTCTGCTTGATAACCTTTTGATAATGCTTGATTTCTTCAGGTGTTCTCATACGAAGCTCACGAAGAAGCTCGTCCATTTCCTCTTTATTTACGATAATCTTTGTACTGGATAAGGGCTGAAATTTACAGCCGTCAATAAACTCTTCAATCTCATCGATTAACTGTTCAATTTTACTACTCATAGTGCCTCCCCGCGAACGTGTAAGTACTTATTTTTTATTCTTATATTTCTCAGTTATCAGCTCTGCTACAAAATCCGGAACATAGGGAGCCAGGTCTCCGCCAAAGGAAGCAACCTCCCGTACACCGGAGGAGCTGATAAAGGAATACTCGGGACGGGTGAAAAAGCTGACCGTCTCAAGTGTGCCTTCTGACAGTAAGTGATTATACTGGGCCTGTACCAGCTCTGCATCAAAGTCTGCACTGCATCTGAGCCCTTTTACGGATACGGTGATGCCGTTTTCCATCGCATAATCTGCCATAAGACCACTGAAGGAAACCACTGTAATATTAGGGATATCCTTTGTAGCCTCTTTTAGTATCTTAACACGTTCTTCTACAGAAAACAACGGTGACTTTTGCTTATTGTTCAGCACTCCTACCACAAGTTCATCAAAGACCTTGGCGGCTCTCCTCATAATATCCAGATGTCCAATTGTCACCGGATCAAAGCTTCCGGGATACATTGCTTTACTCATAGGGCAAGCTCCTTTTTCTATACTCTGCGTAAAAACAGGTGCTTATTGTTCTTGTATTTCTTTTCTTTATATACCTCAAAGCCATAGTCCGGGGCATATTCCATATCGGTCTGTAAGGAGGCTTCTACGATGATGATGGTATCCTCTGTTACATATTTCATGCCGGAAAGTACTGCCAGAACACGCTCTTCGTGACCATTATCATAAGGCGGGTCCATAAAGATAATATCCACAGCCTTCTCATAAATGCCGGATAAGCCCGCTACCGCATCCTGCTTTAATACAACAGCTTTATCCGTAAATTTGGTAAATTGAAGATTGTCTGTGATGCAGGAAAGTGCCTTGGGAGCATTTTCAATAAAGTATGCCTTCTTAGCACCGCGGCTAAGTGCCTAAATACCAATACCGCCGCTTCCGGCAAACAACTCCACAAATACACAGCCCGGTATCTCTGCCTGAAGTACATTAAAAAGGGTTTCTTTGATTCTATCCTGTGTAGGTCTGGTATCTAAACCATCCGGTGTTCTAAGGGGCAAGCTTCTTGCCGTACCTGCAATTACTCTCATAAATTCTCTCCATTTTTGTTATTATCCGCGCACCTTGGTGCCCTTGCCATCACGCTTGGCCAGCTTTAAATTATTCAGTACAAGGTTCTTACTCTTATATGGAATGGAAACCTCCACTGCATTCTGGGTATAGTATACTGCCTCAATAGCATCCTTGGTATCCAGTTTCATACCGCGCACGCCCACAGCTGTCTTTTTCTTCTCCGGGATTTCTTCTACTGCAAATCGGAGGAAAAAGCCGTTCTTTGACTGAAGCACGATATTTTTCTGTTCCTTATAGGATACCACACTTACGACCTTATCGCCATCCTGTAATTTGGTAGCCGCCACGGTACGCTTGTTTACATCAAATTCTCCGCCATCCACAATCTTCATCATAGACATCTCAGTAACAAAAATCAGCCTGTGCAGGTTGATATCCGTCTGTGAGGTCATAAATACTATATTTTCATTAGCAGAAGAATAATTGCTCACATTGTCAATGGGAATCCCCTTGTCACGGAATTTACCGCCGGGCAAATCCATCACCTTCACGGTATGCATCTGTCCTTTGTCGGTGAAAATACAGATTTTACCGGTATTTTTGCATGTAAATACATATTTAAACTCTGCGTCCGCTGCTTCCTTGTTACGCTCGTAGGTAGCCATGTCCACGGTCTTGGCATACCCAAATCGGTCCATTAAGAACATGACATCCGCAACCTCGATTTCTTTTTCCTTTACCACAGCTTCTGCCACGTTATCGATAACTGTGCGCCTTTCTCTTGCAAACTCCTTCTTAAAGCCGTTTAACTCACTGATAATGACCTGAGCCATGGAGTCTCTGCGCTCCAAAATATCCTCATAACGGAATATATTTGCCATAGTATCTTCGTGGTCCTTAATCAAAGCTTCGATTTCCAGTCCAATCAATTTATAAAGGCGCATCTCCAAAATAGCATTGGCTTGCTTTTCGGAGAACTGCAGCTGGGCTGCCATGATTTTAGATTCCTTGGATTTAAACCGGATGCCATCCACCTTACCTTCTACCAGGCAGGCCTTTGCCATGTTTCTGTCCTTGGAGCCGCGAAGAATCTCGATAATCAAATCGATAACATTACAAGCCTTAATCAGCCCCTCCTGAATCTCCTTCTTGTCCATTTCCTTTGCCAGCAGATTGTTGTACTTTCTGGTAGCTACCTCAAACTGGAAGTCCACGTTTGCTTTAATAATTTTCTTAAGTCCCATAACCTCCGGTCTGCCGTTATAAATGGCAAGCATATTTACGCCGAAGGTATCCTCTAAACGGGTCTTTTTATATAATAAATTTACAAAATTATCTACATCTGCATCCTTACGAAGCTCGATAACAATACGGATACCCTCCTTGGAGGACTGGTTGGAAATATCCAGAATATCCATGGTCTTCTTGGTTTCGGAAAGTGCTGCCACATCCTGTAAGAACTTAGCAATGTTTGCACCAATCATTGGGTAGGGAATTTCAGTGATCACCACATTGGTTTTACCACCCTTGGCCTTTTCCAATTCCACCTTACCGCGCACCTTGATTTTACCCATGCCGGTCTCATAAATTTCCAAAAGGTCATCCTTATTGGTTACAATGCCGCCGGTGGGGAAATCCGGCCCCTTCACATAGCGCATCAGCTCTCTCGTGGAAATATTTTCATCCATCATATATGCCTTGGTGGCATCAATAACCTCTGCTAAATTGTGAGGAGGAATATTGGTAGCCATACCTACAGCAATACCCTCCGAGCCATTTACCAAAAGATTGGGAAGCTTTACTGGCAAAACGGAAGGCTCCTTCTCTGTCTCATCAAAGTTAGGAACGAAATCTACCACATCCTTGTCAAGGTCGGCAAGAAAAGCCTCCTGCGTCACCTTCTGTAGTCTGGCTTCGGTATAACGCATTGCCGCAGCACCGTCACCTTCAATATTGCCAAAGTTACCATGACCATCCACAAGGGGCATACCTTTTTTAAAATCCTGAGCCATCACAACCAGGGCATCATAAATGGAGCTGTCACCATGAGGATGATACTTACCCATGGTATCCCCCACGATACGCGCACTTTTACGGAAGGGCTTGTCGTAACGGATACCCAGCTCATGCATATCGTATAAGGTACGACGCTGTACCGGTTTAAGACCATCCCTTGCATCCGGAAGAGCTCTGGCGATAATTACGCTCATGGCATAATCAATAAAGGACTTCTGCATGACCTCCGAATATTCTGTTCTAATAATTCTATCTTCATTCATTGTAATCTACTCTCCTAATGGTAACTATTCGGATGCACTTTGCAAAATCTTCACTGCAGGAAGATCCCCCAAAGCAGTCAGTTTTGTGTAAATCTGCATGACCCTGAATCGTTACTTTACAAATTAAATATCCAGCTCTGCATCCGTAGCATGCTCGTAAATAAATGCTTTACGTGGTGGTACATCCGTACCCATCAGCATCTCTGTAATCTCAGAAGCCATACGGGCATCCTCGATTTCCACCCGCTTAAGAAGTCGCTGCTCAGGGTCCAGTGTGGTCTCCCAGAGTTGCTCCGCATCCATTTCACCAAGACCCTTGTATCGCTGAAGTGTAAAAGGTCCCTTGTGGGTCTTACGGTATTTTTCCAGAGCCTTATCGTCGTACAGATACTCCTCTGCGCCCTTAGAAGGCATGGCTTTATAAAGAGGCGGCATGGCGATATACACATGTCCCTCAAAAATCAGCTCCGGCATAAAACGATAGAATAAGGTCAGAAGCAGATTGGAGATATGGGCACCGTCCACGTCCGCATCGGCCATGATGATAATCTTGTCATAGCGAAGCCTGGTAATATCAAAATCATTGCCGT
>CAZOSU010000079.1:0-9610 GCA_964582515.1 uncultured Acetatifactor sp.
GGCTTTCCCTTGGTCTGATGATTACGGATACCATCCCGCACCTCATAGGTTAAATTCAGGCCCCTGCCCTTTTTTTCAAGTAATTCTACCGTACGCACACTCTGCTCACTGTGCACAAATCCGTGAGGACAAATGCGATTCAGTGCACGCTCTCCCGCATGCCCAAAGGGTGTATGTCCCAAATCATGCCCCAGCGCAATGGCCTCCACCAGCTCCTCGTTCAGCCGAAGGGCCCTGGCAATTGTTCTGGCATTCTGGGCAACCTCCAGCGTATGGGTCAGTCTGGTCCGGTAATGATCTCCCTCCGGAGACAAAAATACCTGTGTCTTATCCTTCAGCCTTCTAAATGACTTACAATGGATAATACGGTCCCTGTCTCTTTGGAATACCGGACGGATGTCGCACTGCTCCTCATCCCTCTCTCTCCCCTTAGAGTTCACACTCAGGGTGGCAAAGGGACTAAGGTTCTCTTTTTCCCTTTCTTCCAGGGTTTCTCGAATCGTCTTCATAAATGCCTGCCTTTCTTAGATTTCTCATCTAAAAACAACAACACTTTCGTCCTCTAATTTATACATTCGGCGTTCCTTTTAGAATTCCTTTATTTTTTTCAAAAAACAACTACAATTTTTCTAAAAATGTAACCTTTTTCGTACTGCATTGCGAAGTCTTTTCATCGACAAAATGGTAATAATGACGATATCTACGATAACACACACCGTAATGACAATGGCTGACCAGTCAATAGAAATAGGTCCCCAAAAGTAATTGTCAATGAAAACCTCCACTCCCCCGCATAGTATTCCTACTCCGGAAAAGAAATACAAGGCACTTGTCAGAAATGATTTGGGAAGCTTTGTAAAACAAAAAGCCCATACCTCACACACGGTGGCAATAAAAATCACCAGAGGCAATCCCAGACGGATAAACCATTCATCACTGCCCACCAGATAGGTCAGCATATATAAATAAATTATCGTGGCGCAGCCATTATAAAAAAGGGAGATAAATACACTCTGCTTACGATATATCAGCACCGGAATCAGTATTACCCACAAAAGCACGCAGGCACCGATAATGGCTACGGACCAGGCATAACCATCAAACACCAACGCATTCAAAAGACCACAGGTGGCTGCTATGGAGCACAGCACCACCGTCACTAAAACAGCCAAATCCTGACGCTTTACCTCCTCTACCATCCCTACATTCTTCGGAAACGGCGAAGTCACCTTGTCAAAAGGTACTGCCCTTGGATTCAGCACCGGCGTCTCACAGAGCGGACATTTCTGTAAGGAACCATCCAGCTCCACACCACAATTCACACAATAGGACATTTATTTTCCCTCCCGGCCATAGCCTCTGTTACTCTCAATCTTCACATGAATTCCGTCCTGCACCAATTTTCGGAAGAAATTCCGTTCCACATCTGCCTCTACAATCCCACTGCCAAAGTTGATGGTCATAATATCCCCAAAACTGATAATGGCACAATTGGTTCTGGTAGAAAAGGGCTGCCCCATGTAAATATCAAAACGCTCAATATATTCCTCCATCCCCTTAGGTACCTTCATAGCTCCCATATTGGTAAGTCCTGCGGAGGAATTTTTATCCTGCACCTTAGTATAAAACATACGCACCACATAATCCTTTAAGAACAGCGGCACGACGCGGATAAACGCATTTCTCTGGGTTGCCGCATTGGTGGTAATATCTCCACGCAGCAGATTTTTGTTGATATAATACTGCATAAAATTATGCACCTGAACGACAATCTCTTCAAAGGAATACTCCCCCAGCCGGGGGTCGATTCCCGGATAAATCATGGTGATGAAATTCCGCAGCGTCTTAGACGGGAAAAAACGGCGCAGATTCACCGGCATGGCAATCTTCACCGGTCTTAAAGCAAAACGCTTATCCGCCAATTGCTTTTCATGCAAAGCGTATATCAGTACCGCATTCAGATACTCTGTAATGGTCGCGTTATACCTCTTTGCAACTGCCATAACCTCCGATACACTCATCACACCGTTAATTATATTCAGCGTATAAAAGGGCTCCTTGGTTCCCCGCACGCGGTATGTTTTCTCCTGGGGCCTGGGCGGACAAACCTTGGAGTTTGCATACTTCATATAGGCATCCTCTAATTCTCCCGGATCAGGCTTTTGTTGAATGTCCAGTACGAACCCTCCATTTTCAATTTCTGCTCCCAAAAGCCGCAGATAGGTAGCCGTCACCGTAAGAAGCACACACATGCCTCCGGTTCCATCTCCAAGGCTGTGATGAGCCTCCAGCGCGATTCTATTCCGATAATAATAAAATCGTATCAGGTATCTGTTGTTTCCCTTAAAATGCATGGGCTGGCACTGATTCTTCACATCCGGCTGCACAAAAGGTCCCGGTCTGTTGTTTGGCTCTAAATATCTCCAGAACACGCCGGTACGGATAGCTGCTTTATAGGTAGGAAAACGCCTAAGAGCCATATCCACCGCCTTTTGCAAAATATCAGGCTGTATCTCCTCCTTCAATAACACACTCAAACGGTACACCGAAGAAAAATCTCTTCGCTGCAATGTGGGATATACAATTGCGGATAAATCCAATTTATACCAATCTTTATGTTCTGCCTGCATAAATCCATCCTTTCAGAATTGTTTTACCCTCTTTTTTATTGATTATACAATGAAAATACAAAAAAAAATACCTTCATATTTGACATTTTCTTCAATACATGGCAAAATGGAAATCGTACTGTAAACCTAGCAATCAGTAAGAGGATAATTATTATGAAAAAAGAAGTTGTTATGAAGGACATCTATACCGTCCACGAACACTCTCTGGCAGCCCTTGTAAATGTTGCATGCCAGTTTTCCAGTGAAACATTTTTAGAATGTGGCACTCTGCATATCAATGCAAAAAGTATTATGGGCATTATCGCATTTAAACCCGTCCCCGGCTCTACGGTTACCATCAGCTGCGAAGGCGCAGATGCTGAAGCCGCGTTAGAAGCAATGACTAAATTTCTGACTTGTGAATAATACATAGACGTGATACGCTTTGCGAATCCGGCTCTGATTAGCGGTCATCAAATGTTCATTCGTACAAGCAGGATGCACATTTTCCTTGTTACCATAACATACAAAAGGTAGGCTCCTCGCGGCCTACCTTTTGCATTTACTTTTTCTTCTTCATTTCTGTCTTTTTCTCATACATCATCTTGTCCGCACGTCGTACCGTAGCCGCGAAATCATAATCAATACGGTAATCATATCTTGCAAAGCCGTAGGCCACCTTGATTTCAAACTGCTCCGGATGGTCCAGGTTATGCTTGGTGGTCAGAATTTCAAATTCCTTCAGCCAGTCCTCAAGCTGCATCAGCGAAATCCCTTGAAGCACTACATAAAACTCATCTCCACCAATACGACAGCAGATACCATTATCTCCAAAAACCTTTTCTATTATAGCAGCGGTACTCTTAATCAGAATGTCTCCATGGTCATGACCTCTGGTATCGTTACAGGTCTTTAAATTATTCACATCGAATACAACAAAGAAGCAATTTCCCTTGTCTAAATCGATATTTTGCACATAATCCTCATAAAACATGCGATTATACAGTCCGGTAAGCTTGTCATGATACGCCAAATTCTCATACTTCTGGGCCTCCAAACCGATATCCATCAGCTTCCTGGTATCCTTAATCGTATATCCTCCCATAATCACTACATAAATCAGAAGTGCAGCCACACCGAATATCATATTCCCATTACTGCTAAACCGATAGTACACAAACATATCTATGGCCATACCCAAAATACACAGAAAGGTACACATCACCGTCACCACAAGCCTGTCGTTCCACAGGGAATGCCTGACCTCCCTTATAATCAGAATCACAATCAGGCTCATCATTACCACAATCATGACATGCGTAATCCACAGGGTTTCTCTGAAGTCAGCCACATCATTCCACTGCAATACCACCAGCAAAACAGATATGGCACTACTGATAATCGCCATATAATCCCAAATGGGCTTCTTCGCCGAAGAAAACTGATGACGCACAAACTGTACAAATGCTGCCGGCATAGTGGACAAGGTTATCAGCGCAAGGGCGGATGCGGTAAGAGGATTATTGAATATATATGTGGCAGCAGACATATCCGACAGCTTCCACAGACCTGTTTCAATGGAGAAAGCACCAAGCATTAAGATACCATTATCCTGCTCCCCTGTATGCTTGTAAGCAAAACCCAGAATAATCAGACATATACCAATCACAACTGCCAGTATTCCCAAAATACAGATACCGATATTCTCTTTCAGAATATGCAGAAAAATTCCATACTCTGTGCCACACAAAATAGTAATGTCATCCCCGGCATCCGGTGAATAAATGGGGGAAACCCGTAGGGTAATGGTATGTCCACTATCCTTAGCCGAAACCACCGCCATGGGCCAGAGACAGCCACTGGTCTTTCCGAAGGAATTGCTCACCTTCGGCTCTAAATCATAAATTTTTTCCCCCTCGAGGTACATCTCTACCTCATTATGTACCGAATAAAAGGTAATACAGGCTCCGTTTGCCGGAATATCCCGCAGCACCCACCGATACTCATAGGTCACTCCCTGGGGTGCATACGCATCCTCTACAATGCTTATCTCATAATTCTTAATGGTTTCACAGGTGGCATCCCATCTTTCCCGATACTCTGACACATCCATCCCAAACTGTATATATAACAGCATCAATAAGATAATACCGAGGCTGCCCAAATATGTAATGAAAGAAATCCTTTTCATAAGCTCTCCTGATACCAATCTTCCTTATCTCACAGAAAAAGCCCCTAGAAATTACTAGGGGCTTAATATGCAGGAAAAGAGACTCGAACTCTCATGATATTGCTATCACATGGACCTGAACCATGCGCGTCTGCCAATTCCGCCATTCCTGCGTGCAAAATGTATTTTATACCATTTCTACAGGAATGTCAACCTAATTTTCAGAAATCCTAAAACTTTTTCTACAATTAGAACAATGAATCAAATAAGGAGCCCGTAGTACCCAATGTATTGTATGTTGCATTACTATTATAAGTACTTGCACTCACAGCCTCATAATCCACCGCACTCTTCAAAAGCTCTACCTGTGAGCTCTGTATGTGTCCAAAGGAGCCTCTGCCACTGAATACCGCCTCAATCTGCTCCACATCTGCTGCTGCAAAGGTTTCCTTATCCAGCTTTAAGGTATCATCCTCATTAATCGTAATACCAATCTTTGCCAAATCATCCTTATACATTTCTGTATTGTTAATTAGTGTAAGTCCCCTGTTATTCACCGTCGTACTATTCACATCGGAAATACTATTCAGCACTTCATTGTAGCCGGTTACAAAGCTGCTTACCACATCATAAATCTTATCCTTGTCCCCCTCAGCCCAGATGGAATCCTCTTCAGAGGTGTAAAGCCTGCTCATGGTATCCTCTAAAGAACTTACCTTGGTCTGTGCCGTAGCAACAGCCTTGGACTCTGCACTGGTATACGTTGTCTTAGTAGCGTCCTCTACAAGGGAGCTGACGCTGTCACTGGCTGAATTTGAATAGTAAGCCTTCATCAGCTTACCATAGCTTCCCGTCTTAATACTGTTATAATCCCCCAAAAGAGAATACAGGGAATTAATTCCATAGGAACTATTTGAATTATTGTTTAGGCTTGAAAACAAATAGGAAACATCATTCTTTAACTGAATTGCCATAATCCCACCTCCATGTGTCTTATGTACATTAATGGTCACAACCATCCACCTTTGCATCTTAATTATAGTACTTATCGTCTACTTTTGCAATTGCCTTTACACTAAAAAAGCAGATTTTTCTTAATTTGCCATACCTCACGCTTCCTCTCGGGATTTATTATAAAAGAAAGCTTGTAGTGCGAAAAGATTAAATGTAAAATATTAGTATTACGCAAAGATAAGGTAGAACTATGAAAAGAATTCCATTCTGTAAATCCATACTCATTTTTTTAATATTATTTTTCCTGACTTCCTGTGGGGCAAAAACGGACGAAGCCGCCACTACTACAGAGGCTCCCTCTGCTACCGCCGCGATAACCGCCACTCCTGCTTCTTCCCCTGCAAAATCACCGGCACCTACCGAAATACCTACGCCATCTCCTACCCCGGCTATAACTCCCAAGCCCACACCGGTTCCAACCCTGGCTCCCACACCAGAGTCTGCACCTGAGGTGTCCTCGTCTGAATCAAACGATATCTTAATCGCCATTGATGCCGGCCACCAGGCCAGAGGAAATGCTGAAAAAGAGCCTATCGGTCCCGGTGCAAAGGATGTGAAAGCCAAGGTAAGCAGCGGCACCAGCGGTATAGAAAGCGGTCTTATGGAATATGAGCTTACCCTGGAAATTGCACTGGCTCTGAAAACAGAGCTGAAAGCCCGAGGCTACGAGGTTGTGATGACACGTACTACTCATGATGTGGATATCAGCAATTCCCAGCGTGCCCAAATGGCTAATGATGCCGGTGCAGATGCCTTCATCCGTATCCATGCCAACGGCAGCGAAAACACCACCGTTCACGGTGCGGAGACCCTTTGCCAGACCAAAGACAACCCATATAATGCACACCTTTATGAGCAAAGCAAAGAATTATCTGCAATAATTCTGGATGAATTCGTTAACGCTACCGGTTGTAAAAAGCGTCGTGTCTACGAAACCGACACCATGAGCGGCATCAACTGGTGCCAGGTACCCGTAACCATCATAGAAATGGGCTTTATGTCCAATCCCGAGGAGGATACCCTGATGGCAACAAAGGAGTATCAGGAAAAGATGGTACAGGGGATTGCCAATGGAATTGATGCATACTTTGCAAATAGAAAAATGCAGCCGTAATGAAAATGGCTGCATTTTTTAACTTATACCGGCATCAATTCTTCTTTTTTAACTGACACTTTTTATTTTACATAATTCTCTTTCCGTACGGACATCCAGTAAAGCAGCATTTAATTCAGCACCCATAATCAGAATTATCGCTGTCATATATAGCCACATAAGTAAAACAATAACCGCACCCAAGGTCCCATAAATAACAGAGTAATTTGAAAAATTCTCAACATAAAAGGAAAAACCTATGCTGACAAGCATCCATGATACCAGGGCCAGAATAATTCCCGGTCCTATTGCCTTCACAGGCTGCCTTTTGTCCAAAGCCCCTGTATAAAGAGTTCCCAACGCTACAAACATCAATACTCCCACCGGAATAAAGCGAACATATTGCCATATGCCCAATAAATAATCCGATATAGGCGTAATACTTTCCGGCAGGAGTAAATTAACATATCCTAAAACACGCTTACCCAAAGTTGATAAAGCCAAGGTCAGACCGATTACAAGCAAAAACACAATCGTATAAATCAACTGACGAATGGTATAAGCAATCGGCTGCTTGGGCTTGCCCAGGTGATATGCCAAGCGAACATCCTCCATCAGCCCATTCACGGCCCTCATTGGAAACCAAATAGAAAAGATTAAAGCAAACCACAACAAAGTATGGCTGGATGACTGTGATATATGTTCAAAATAGGCTTCTATCAATCCCACAACATCTTTTGGCAAAAAACGTTGAAGCGCCTGCGTAATAGCTTCCACATTCAGGTTCAAAAATCCCAACACATTGCTAAGGAAAATAAGTACCGGAAATATGGTAAATAAAAGATAATACGCAAGTGCCGCAGCATTTTTCCCAACCCGATGTTCAAAAAAGTTCTTTCCAAGCAGCTGAAACGCGGAAAGCACTACCTGACTTTGCGAATCTCTTGCCTTTTTTATCATAATTTATCACCCATGCTTTTATTTACATCTTCACGCAACAGGCGATATACCGTTGCTGCCAAAGGAACACCAAGCAACATTCCTGAAATTCCCATAACACCACCACCAACAGTTACAGCAGCCAACACCCAGATAGCCGGAAGTCCCATGGATGCTCCCACGACTCGCGGATAAATCAAATTTCCTTCCAGCTGCTGTAAAATAACAATATAAATCAGGAAAAAAATGGCTTTCACAGGAGATACCGTTAAAATCATAAATGCGCCCACTGCAGCACCAATGTATGCACCGGCTACGGGAATCAATGCCGTAAATGCAATCACTGCCCCCGTCATTGTAGCATAAGGAAGCCTCAATATTATCATTCCTAATGCACAAAGCGTCCCCAGTATCACTGCTTCGGTACATTGGCCAACAATATATTTATGAAAGCTCTCGTTCATAACAGAAAGAATATATCTAATTTTCGAATATGCTTTCGGCTTTGTATATCGTTTCATCAATCTGTCAAATTGATTTCCCAAAGTCTCTTTTCCCAGCAAAAGATAAATTGAAAAAATGAATGCAAACAACGCTGTGACGATGCCGGAAAAGACAGAAGAAACCATAGTAATCGCTGTTCCCATCACATTTCCCATACCGGTAGTCAATACGCTTATTATTTGCTCTATTCTGGACTTCCAGTCTACCTTTTGTAAAGGAACAAGCAAATCCTCCGGAACAATATCCACGGATTCCAGCCAGTCAACCAAGGAACCGATTGCTTTTGGTATCTGGGCTACCAGTAACTCTACGCAGGCCATCAGTTCAGGCACCACCATTTTAATCATAAGAACAACAATAAGCACCAAGGTAATAAATGCTGCCAGCATACAAACTGGTCTGCGACTTTTTACAATTCCTGCCCTTTTTGCTTGGGGAAAATAATATTTCTCATAAAAGCTCATCAATATATTGATAATATATGCAATTACACAACCGATTAAAAGCGGCATTGCCGCACTAACTACAGCACCTAGAAAGCCTGTAAAATTTGCCCAATATGTAATGCATAAATACAGTAAAAAAGCGCTGATTCCTACTCTGAAACAGGATTTCCATTCTATCCTCATTCTTCCGTTCCCTCCCATTTTCTTATTCATCACAAGTATAGCTTAACGATACATTATAGTTTTTCTCATAAATCTCTTTCCAAACCTCATAATTTTTCTGCATCATCACCTTCGTATTTTCTGCCTTGTTTTTATCACTATCCGGATAAATCGGCGGCGCCACATGAACTGTGTATGCCTGTACCGGATAGCCATCCCCATCCATCACATCCGTATCTTCCATCGTAATAAAACATGGCAGGACAGGTACATTGTTGGCCGCTGCAAAGGAAAATCCACCTTTCTTCAATGGTTTGGGCTTACGATAATTCCACCACATACTTTGTTCCGGATAGATAAGGATAAAATGTCCGGTTTGTAATATCCGATTCACCGCCAGCATAAATTTTTTCATGGTAAGCCGGTTAGAGCTTAAGGGCAATGTGTTGCAATTTCTCATCAAAAATCCATAAAACCCCGGAAAGGCAGTATAATTTGCTTCGCTGATAACGCGAAACAGCTTTCTTCTCTGATGCCCCGCTTTTTCATAGGTAAGCTGCATGGCAAAGCTGTCAAAGGCATTAAAGTGATTACAGGTAATAATTGCTCCACTCTCTAAATTCTTAAAATTCTCAATTCCCTTAATCTCTTTTAAAACAAACTGCTTTTTCTG
>CAZOSU010000080.1:0-9598 GCA_964582515.1 uncultured Acetatifactor sp.
TAACAAAGAAAAGTCTATAATTAAATAAAACGCGTCAAAAGTCGCACAACATAAAGGAGAACGATTATGGCTGGAAACGTTTTACCGAAACAATCTGCCGTTTATACCGCCGGACAACCTATGACCACGCTGCACCTGATTACCTCAGGCAGCGTAAAGGTAACGTATCCCGGTGGCGAATATATTCTAGGGAAGGGCGATGTCATTGGCATCTGTGAAATCTGCTCCGAGGTGCATTTTCTGTCCTACGAGGCAGTAACGGATACCTCCGTACTGACCTATCCCTTTACCTCCATGCAGGCTCTTACGGATTTAGTCACGAAAAATATTGATATCGCCAAGTTTTTCCTACAATCCGCCCTTCGCCAGATTAATGTTCTGTTTGGCCACTGCGAGGTTTCTTCTCATGCCTGCAACAACCTGTACGACAGCCTTCTGGCTGCACAGGCTTCCTATAACCGTATATGTGAAAAGCATCGTAAAACGCCTCTGCCGCTGGCTGGCTTTAATGAACTGACAGCGTTCCTTTCCGAGGAGGAGGCCGACCTGTGGCTGGCATCCTATTATCTTGGCTTTTTACAGGTATTCTCCGGCCCGGATGCAGAACGATTGTTAAAGGAAAATGGCGTTGCCATCGGCTTCTTGCGCAAGGCCAGTCTGGACTTTCGTAAGACATACCAGAGTCTGGAGGAACAGTTCCAGTATCAGGAGACCATCCTTGGTTATTATTTTAACGAAAGAAGTGACGATTTATTCTCCAGAGTCACCACTTTGTACAGCCAGGTAAATGCTTCGGGAGGAGACGATGAGGTTACAGCACTTTTAGGTGCTATTATTCAGGCGGCAAAATCCAGCCCTGCCATTAATACCTCTCTCTTTACTACCCGTGTTGAAGGCTTCCGCAAGAGTATGCCTGTTAAGGTCTCCGAGGATACCTCTGCATCCGACGAGCCTAAAGAAGACAATACCTCTTATATGCAATTGGCAGATTCTCTGGGCACTATCCTGGATTACGCAGAGGTGGACGATGATTTGTTTGCTGCCTGGCGTCGCCTGATTACCTCCTACAAGGCGCTCTCTGACAAGAGCTCACTGGAGGATAAGGTATGCGCCTTAAGAAAAGAAATCACCCGGGAATTCTATGCGCTCTACTCCATGGTAGTGGCCAAAAGCTTACACGACAATAATATTCCTACTGCGGTAAAGCTGTTCCTTTACTTCGGATATATGGACGAGGATTTGGCAGGAAGCGAGAATTGTGCGTATTTAACCTCCATCCTTCCCGGCTTAGGAAACAATAACGACAACGGTGTATACGCCTTTTATGACTGGCTCAGGGCAATTTATGCCGGCAAGAAAGAGCCCAGCCGTAACGAATTCGACGAAGACTACAATGACTACGTACATAAGCAGAAGGCTACAGGAAATATTACCGAAACGGAAATGCGTGCCCTCCTTGGCAACACCATGAGTAAGGTGGGATATGAATTGCGTAATATGTTCCAGCAGGTAAATAAGATTACCTTTGGTCGTATCACCACCTTCTGCCCCATCTTTACTTCGGATAATATCCTGAAAAAACTGCCTACCAGCTACTTGAATGCAGCTAACCTTGGTCAGGCCTTAAATCAGGTCAAAGATGTAGATTTCTCCCTGTTCTACCGTGAAATCCTGGCCGCCACAATTGACCCGAATACAGCACTGAAGGAAACCGTCCACATCGAATGTCTGCCTGACATCATCCTGATGCCCAATGTGGGTACCAGAGGCGTAATGTGGCAGGAAATTGAGGGTAAAAAGCGTAGCACGCCTTCCCGCTTCATGCTTTCCATTTTCCACATGGAGGATATAAATGCTACCATTATCCGTCTGGCCGGCGAATACCGCTGGGAGATGTGCAAGCGCGTGCAGGGCGCACGGTGGAATGATATTTCCGACAGCTCCCTTACCAGTGAATACTTCGATTACATTCAGTTCTATCGAAAAAACAACGAGCTTTCCTCAGAGATGAAGGAACGAGTACACTTAAGCCTGCAAAGAGCCAAGAACAGTTTTAAAGAAATGTTTGTGCGCGATTATATTTTGTGGATTTTATTTGAAAGCACCGGTTCCCCAAGACTGAACAAGGTAGCCAGAAGAATCCTCTTCACCTACTGTCCGCAATCAAAGGATATCCGTGAAAAATTAAAATCCAACCCTCTGTACAGTGAGCTTCTCCAGCGCTATGACTTAAAGAATACCCAGAAGATTCACCGCTTAGAGCAGATTCGTCAGAAGACACCGGCCTCCGCGAAGCTGGTTAACGATGAGATTGATTACTATAACAGATAAGGTTTTGGGAGAAATTGTAAAAATTTTTGTAATAATTTTAAATTTTCTCTTGCCAAAGAACTACTCCTGTGCTATACTCTAATTCGTTGGTTGGTAAGCCACGTATATAGAGGAATAGTACAGCGGTAGTGCGGCGGTCTCCAAAACCGTTAACGGGGGTTCGATTCCCTCTTCCTCTGCTAAAAAGAAACCTAGGAAACAAGCCAAAAAGCTGATATTTCCTAGGTTTTTTTATTGTTTTAAATCTTACTTCGGTTAATTAGAATAGACCAAAATATGCCACATTTTAATAAATATATGACACAAAATGCACCACGAATATGACACAAGTTAATCCGACAAAAGTGCCTTTCTGGTTGCAGGCCCCACTCTTCCATCAACCTCAAGACCATTCTGCTTCTGGTACTCTTTCACAGCCTTCAAGGTCTGTCCACCAAAGGAACCATCTACCTCAATACCAAGCTCACACTGTAACCACTTCACATCATCACCCTTCATGGATGGATATGTACGGTACAATGTTCTGGTAGGTTGCGTCTGTATACCTTTCCACAAATCACCGTTACCACAATCACCTCCAGCAGCTGAATCCCCACATTGATTGCCACCTCTCTCCATGTCAGCGCAATCAAATCACTGGTTACAAAAGCTACAATGGGAGAGAAGAACGGCGCATATGCCAGCGCGTTCATCCAGCCTCCGCCAAAGTCGTTAATCATGGCCATACTCACAAAGTAGGTGCACATAATCAGAATCGTAACCGGGAACATCAGCTGTGTAGAATCCTGTGCATTGTCTGCAAAGGAGGATAATGCTTTATTCCTATTATTCCACTGACCAAAACATCTCATCCAACGTCTTATTCAGTGCCTTGCAAAAAAAAGCATACCCGATTTAATAATCGAATATGCCCTGCAATTCTCTGCTAAAATATGGCATCCATGGCATCCTGTACGCTGCTGACGCCAATCAGCTTCATATCCTTGTCACTCTTTAATCCCTTCATGCACACAGCCGGTAAAATACAGGTATCAAAGCCCAGCTTTTTAGCCTCTGCCACTCTCTGGGCAGCCATGCTCACACTACGTACCTCACCGCTTAGCCCCACTTCCCCAAAGGCGATAAGCCCCGGACTTAAAGGCTTATTACGGAAGCTGGAAAGCACTGCCAGCACAATACCAAGGTCAATAGCCGGCTCCTGCAGCTTCATACCACCGGTAATATTTACATAAGCATCACAGCCGGAAAGCTGTACGCCGGAGCGTTTCTCCAGCACTGCCATCAAAAGATTCACGCGATTGAAATCCGTACCTGTGGCCTGGCGCCTGGGAATACCAAAATTACTGTGGCACACAAGGGCCTGTATCTCAATAAGAATGGGTCTGGTGCCCTCCATGGAACACACTACCACACTACCACTGGCATTCTCCGGTCTGCCGTCCAACATATATTCTGAAGGATTCTGCACCTCCACAAGTCCCTCCTGGCGCATTTCAAATACACCGATTTCATTGGTAGAGCCGAAACGATTCTTTACGCCTCGCAAGATTCGGTAAGAGGCATGCCTGTCCCCTTCAAAATAAAGCACCGTATCCACCATGTGTTCTAATACTCTGGGACCTGCTACCGTACCCTCCTTGGTGACATGCCCAACAATCATAATGGACACATTTAGCCCCTTGGCAAGCTGTAATAACGTAGCTGTAGCCTCCCGCACCTGGGATACACTTCCCGGGGCTGCGGACACCGCTTCGTTATACATGGTCTGGATGGAGTCAATCACTACCACCTTGGGCATTTCCTTACGGATGGCTTCTGCCACAGAGTCCAGATTGGTCTCGCACAACAGGAGCATCCGGGCACTAAAGTCCCCGATTCTCTGGGCACGCATCTTAATCTGGGCAGGGGACTCCTCTCCTGAGATATAAAGAACTTTATTTCCTTTATCTGCCAATAGCTTACAGGTCTGCAAGAGCAAGGTGGACTTACCGATACCCGGGTCACCGCCCACCAAGGTAAGGGAGCCCTGCACAATGCCGCCTCCAAGTACTCTGTCAAACTCCGCAATACCCACCTGCAATTTATCCTCATCGGTAATGACGATATCATTTAGTGCAGTAGGCACCGCCTTAGACGTAGCTGACTTCATTTTTCCCATATTTTTTAAGGAAGCGGTACTTACCACTTCCTCAACAAATGTATTCCACTCTTTGCAACCGGGACACTGTCCCATCCATTTGGTGGATTCATATCCGCAGCGCTGGCAATAAAAAATGGTACTGCTTTTTCCCTTTGCCATTTATTTGCCCTCTTTCGTTTTAAATACTACCTTACCCTCTCCGGTCTTTTTATTCGTCTGATAACCGGCGGTAACAGTATCTCCGGCTCTTACATTTCCTCTGAGAATCTCTTCTGCCAAAGCATCCTCTACCACGGACTGGAGCGCCCTCTTCAGCGGTCTTGCTCCCATCTTGGCATCGGAGTACTTGGTCACCAGGTGCTCCTTGAGAGAAGGACTGATTGTCAGTGTAATATCCATCTGGTTCTTACATCTCTTGCAAAGTCCCTTGGCAAGGAGGGTGACGATATCCTTCATGTTGCCTTCATTTAACTGATGGAACACGATAATATCATCGATACGGTTAATGAATTCCGGCTTGAAGGAACGTTTTACTTCTTCCATTACGCCATTTTTCATAATTTCATAATCCCTCTTTTCGCTCTTTTCGGAAGCAAATCCCAAGTTCTTTGGGTCAATGATGCGCTGGGCACCTGCGTTAGAGGTCATAATGATGATGGTATTCTTAAAGCTGACCTTCCTTCCCTTGGAATCGGTAATATGACCGTCATCCAGTACCTGCAATAAGATATTAAATACATCGGGATGTGCCTTTTCGATTTCATCAAAAAGTACCACGGAATAGGGATTTCTGCGTACCTTTTCACTGAGCTGTCCGCCATCGTCAAAGCCCACATAGCCCGGAGGAGAGCCTATCATCTTAGACACGGAATGCCCCTCCATATACTCGGACATATCTACGCGGATAATGGCACTTTCCGTACCAAACATAGCCTCCGCAAGAGCCTTGCTCAGCTCCGTCTTACCCACACCGGTAGGTCCCAGGAACAGGAAAGAACCTATGGGCCTGTTAGGGTCCTTTAAGCCCACACGACCTCTGCGCATAGCCTTTGCCACTGCTACTACAGCTTCCTCCTGACCAATCACACGCTTATGCAGAATGCTTTCCAGCTTGAGTAATCTCTCACTTTCCTTTTCAGCCAGCTTCTGTACCGGTATCTTAGTCCACATGGA
The DNA here is from genome assembly GCA_964582515.1 of uncultured Acetatifactor sp. Classification (GTDB taxonomy): domain Bacteria; phylum Bacillota; class Clostridia; order Lachnospirales; family Lachnospiraceae; genus Acetatifactor. The sequence continues at coordinate 5,645 of CAZOSU010000080.1, forward strand.
TACCACTGCTGCAATCTCTTCCTCACCAATGGTGATAGTCCCCTGCTCTTTGTTCTTTGCAGCCTGCTGCTCTAAACGCTTACGCTTCTTATAGAGCTCATCCTGCTCCTTCTTATACTCTGATGCCTCACTCATATTCTGGGAGATAAGAGCTTCCTCAATCAGTGCATTCAGCTCATTTATCTGCGTTTCTAATGCAAGCCCCTTATCCCCTACAGTGGACATACGAAGTCTTGCCGCAGATGCCGCCTCATCGATTAAATCGATGGCCTTATCGGGCAGATTACGGTCGTTAATATATCTTTCGGAAAGAAGGACTGCTGTTTCCACTGCCTGTGAGGTAATCTCCACATTGTGGTGCTTCTCATAACCTTCCTTAATCCCTTCCAAGATACCGATTGCCTCTTCCACGGTGGGTTCATTCACGGTTACCGGCTGGAAACGTCTCTCCAGGGCAGCATCCTTTTCAATATGCTTACGATATTCCGAAATGGTGGTTGCACCAACCAGCTGTATTTCTCCCCGGGCAAGGGACGGCTTCAATATGTTGGATGCATCAATAGCCCCCTCTGCCCCACCTGCTCCGATGATGGTGTGCAGCTCATCTAAGAAAAGAATCACATTTCCATCGGAAATCACTTCCTTAATCAGCTTTTTGATTCTTTCCTCAAATTCACCTCGATATTTACTTCCGGCAACCATACCGGACAAATCCAAGGTAAGAACACGCTTGTTTTGTACCGTAAAGGGAACCTTTCCCTGCACAATACGAAGTGCCAGACCTTCCACCACAGCAGTCTTACCTACTCCGGGCTCCCCGATTAAACAGGGGTTATTCTTGGTACGTCTGCTGAGAATCTGAATCACACGATTGATTTCATCCTCCCTGCCGATAACGGGGTCCAGCTTTCCTTCCCTGGCAAGAGCTGTCAGGTCGCGGCTGTACTGTGACAAGGTGGTGGGCTTTCCTTTGGCGCCCCCTTTATTCTTTGCCAAATCCTCTTTATAAAGATTGGGGTCCGCCCCCATAGCCAGAAGCACATCCACATACAGCTTCTGGGGAGACACTCCCATGGTAGAGATAAGGCGTACGGCCACGTTCTCCCCTTATTTAATTAATGCCATCAAAATATGCTCCGTTCCCACCTTCTTTGAGTGAAAACGCTTTGCCTGCTGGGCGGCCTCCTCCAGCACCTTCAGTGCCCTGGGAGAGTAGCCCTCTCTTTCTTTTATGGTTACGCCACCTTCAAAGGCTATCAAATCCCGAATCAGCTCCACTGCACGCTCAAAGGCCACTCCATTGTCATGAAGCACCTTTGCTGCCACACCGGTCTCCTCTTTGATTAAACCCAGAAGAATATGCTCCGTTCCCACATAGCCCTGTTTTAATTGTTTTGCGCATTTCTCTGCAAGCTTTAATGCTGTCTGCGCTTTATTTGTAAATTCAGGCTGCATTTACATACCTCCAAAAATTAATTACATCCGGCAAAACGCCTCAATATTCTCTGCAATGGTAGCAAGGCTATCCATCCAGAACTCCTTCTTTGTTAAGTCTACTCCCATCATAGCACCTGCCTGCTCAATTGTACAGCACGGAGTATTCTTTAACATTTCTTTGTACTTACCAACAAAGCCTTCGCCTTCCTTCAAAAACATGGTATAAAGTCCCACCGCAAACAGATTGCCGAAGGCATACGGGAAATTGTAAAAGCTCAGGCCTGAGCTGTAATAATGGCCCTTACAAGCCCACATATAAGGGTGCATGCAGTTTTCGTCAAGGCCATCACCATAAGCCTCCTTCTGCGCCTTCAGCATCAGCTCCTTTAAATCAGATGCCATCAGGAATTTCTCCTGGCACTGCTCAAATACGGCAGTCTCAAATAAGTAACGGGAATAGATATCCACGATGCACTGGGTCTTCTCCATCAAATCATTCTCAAGCAGGCTGAGACGCTCCTCTCCGGTAGCATTTGCCAAAGCACTGTGACCAAGGTGGGTCTCGTTAAAGGTGGATGCCGTCTCTGCCACGGGCATAGGATAATCCTGATTTAAGAAACGATTCTTTTCCGTCTGCTTATTGTGGAATGCATGCCCCAGCTCATGCGCCAGAGTGCTGATAGAGCCAAAATATCCGTCAAAGTTGGTAAGGATACGGCTCTGGTTCATTCCCGGTACACCTGCACAGAATGCGCCGCCTCTCTTGCCCTTTTTCGGGAAGAAGTCAATCCACTGATTATCAAAGGCCTCCTTCATCATAGCAGACATTTCCGGGGTAAATTCTTCGAAACAGGTCAGCAGATAATCTCTTGCCTCCTCTACAGTATATTTCTTATCTGCCTTACCAAGAGGAGCAAAAAGCTCATACCATGGTAAGCCGTTCTCGTGGCCCAGAAGCTGTGCCTTCTTGCGTAAATATTCACGAAACCTTGGTAAATATTCCTTGATAGCGTCCATCATGGCATCTAAAGTCTCTCTGCTCATTCTGGACTGCTTTAAGGTCATGGCAAGAGGTGACTCATAGCCACGCTTTTCAGATAACATGGTTACCTGATTCTTTATATTATTCATGGCGAAGGCCAGGGAATCCTCAATTTTCTCATAACACGCAATTTCTGCCTCATAAGCTGCCTTACGCACCTTTACATCAGGATTGTAGGCCATATTACGGATTTCGGATAAGGTTACTACCTTTCCCTCATAATCCACCTTTACTACGGAGGTTAAGTGCGACATCAGTCTTGCCCATGCACTACCGCCGGTCATATCCATGGCAGATATCATTTCTTCTACATCATCCCCCAAAAGATGGGTAGCACTTTCCTTCATTTCCTTTAATTTGAAGGAATATGCCTTTACGATTTCACTCTCTTTTGCCAGAGCATCCACATCTTCAATCCGGGAAAGAAGCTTTTCTGCCGCTGCTGCAAAGGGAGCTGCCGCAGATACAAGCTTCATCAGCTTGTTCTCCTGTGCAATTGCTTCCCCATCTTCCGCATTTACAGACTGACGAAGACTTAAATACAGTCCAAGCTTCTGTACCTTAAAATTCAGCTCCTCCTCCATTAAGAGCAGCTTCTCCGCAGCTTCTTCCGGCACCTTCGCCTCACTCACTGCTTTTCCATAAGCTTCCACAAGCTCCCCAAGAGACTTCATATCTGCCTGATATGCTTCGTCCTCAATTCCTTTATAAATCGGCTCTAATGCCCATTGTGTATTCATCATGCTTCCTCCAATACAATTTATTCAATTTAAAGGGCTGCCACTTTGGTGGTGGCAGCCCTTTTCTTCTTTATACAAACCAAATCTTCGTGCAGAATAAGAGAAAAAGAAAAATCACCAATACAAAAATTCCTGCCACAAGCAGTCCGGCAGCTACTGCGCCGCCCACAAGTCCTGCCTTTTCACCGGCAGAAAGCTCCTGATGAAGCATCTCCTTGCGTTTTTCCATTAATTCTTCCTGTGCACGAGTTTCAGGATCCTTTTGTAAATCCTCTAACTGTCTCTCCTGTGCAGCTAATATTTCATCAACATATCTATCCTGTGCATGAAACATATTAAAACCTGATCTCTTATTTGTCTGCATATAAATGACACCTTACCATGTGGCCATTGCCCATATCTCTTTCCTCAGGAACCTGTGACTTACAGATTTCCATACACTCCGAGCATCTGGTATGGAACTTACAGCCACTGGGTGGGTTCGCCGGGGAAGGAATACTACCCTCCAAAATAATTCGTTCCGTCTTCAAATCCGGATCCGGCATAGGAATCGCACTAAACAAAGCCTTGGTATAAGGATGCAGCGGATTCTTAAAGATATCATCGGTTTCACCGGTCTCTACAAGTCCGCCTAAATACATAACACCAACGGTATCAGAGATGTGCTCCACAACAGAAAGGTCATGGGAAATGAACAGATAGGTCAATCCCAGTTCATCCTGTAAATCCTTCAAT
>CAZOSU010000081.1:0-9570 GCA_964582515.1 uncultured Acetatifactor sp.
CCACAAGGCTGATATAGTAGCTCTCCAGACTTTCGTCTTTCTCCTGCATGGACAAGACTTCGCAGTTCTCCTTTGCCAATGCAACCGCCAGCTGGGTCACATTTACCTTTGCAAATACATCGGCCGTGTTTGCAGAAATAATTTTATATTCCAGATTCATAGAATCCAGCACACGGGCCAGCGCAGCGCTATCACTTACTTCCATACGCACGCACTTGCGGCAAACTCTGTCCAACTCCTCCGCACTAAGCTCCTTCACCATACGTCCATTGTCAATGATGCCGTAGTGAATAGCCAAACGGGAAAGCTCATCCAGAATATGACTGGAAATCAGAACAGTGATTTGTCTTTCACGGTTCAGCTTCAAAATCAGCTCGCGCATCTCCACGATACCCTGGGGGTCCAGACCATTTATCGGCTCATCCAGCACAAGGAAATCAGGATCCCCGGCTAGTGCAATGGCGATGCCCAGACGCTGCTTCATACCTAGGGAGAAGTTCTTTGCCTTTTTCTTCCCGGTATTCTCAAGTCCCACCAGCTTTAACAGCTCCGGAATACCATCAAAAGAGGGCAACCCCAGAATAAGGTACTGCTGCTTTAAATTATCCTCCGCCGTCATATCCATGTAAATAGAAGGAGTCTCTACCACTGCCCCCATGCGTCGACGGGATTTGATAATATTCTTACTATCATTTTGGATACCATACAAAGTAAAGTCCCCGGCCGTTGGCTCCTGCAAACCACAGATTAAGCGGATAAGTGTGGTTTTTCCTGCGCCATTTTTCCCTACGAAACCATAAATGGAGCCCTTAGGAACATTCATGGTGAGACCATTCAGAGCCTGAAAGCTTTTATATTTTTTGGTCAGATTATTTGTTTGCAAAACATAAGTCATAATATATTACCTCCTTTATTGACTCCACTATATAAAACAAAAGTCAAGAAAGTGGTCAAGAAAAGTGTCAAGATTTGGTCAAGATTTTTGCTCTGTGAGTTTAAAGCCAATCCCCCATACGGTTTCGATATAATCCACCCCACTGACATCCTGCATTTTTTTACGTAGATTACTGATGTGCTGCTTTAGGGAACGCTCCGTACAGTCTGGCGTATCCAGACTGATTCTGTCTAGCAGGACACTCTTTGCGATGACCTGTTTTGGATTTTCCATTAGCAGTTTTAAAATGGCATATTCCGTTCGGGTCAGCTTTACCGCCTGCTCCTGAACCGTCAATTCCTGCGACATGGTATCGAGCATCAAATCACCAACGGAATGGGAACTGCTCTCTACCTTCTGCTCCGCCTTACGCAGCTGCACAGTGATGCGTGCCAGAAGCTCCTTCGTATCAAAGGGCTTGGTCATGTAATCCGCTGCACCGCTAAGCAGAAGATTCACCTTATCCTGCACATCCACCTTGGCACTGAGAATAATCACCGGAATGCTCTCAATGTGGGGCAGAACCTCTTCCCCGCTAAGCCCTGGCAGCATTAAGTCCAACAGCACCAAATCCGGCCTGTTTTGCGACAGTAGATATAAAGCTTCCGTGCCGGAGTATGCACGCAAAACCCCATACCCCTCCTGCGTCAGCACCTCTGTCAGCATGTCTCCTATATGAATATCATCATCTATGATTGCAATTGTTTTCATCATAAGCTCCCCATGAATTTACACTTTCCTTCCATTGTACTTTGAAAAGCGTAACGTTTCAAGAAAATGAATTGTTCCTCAAGCATAATACTGCGCCTGCGCATTCCAAAGCTGCTTATAAAGCCCATCCTGCTTCTCCAGCTCCTCATGGGAGCCGTGCTGCACCACTCTTCCCTCATCAAAAACAAGAATGTCCTCACAGAACTTGCAGGAGGCCAGCCTGTGGGAAATATAAATTGCCGTTTTCTTTCCCACCATTTTATCAAAGCCTTCAAAAACCTCAGCCTCCGCCTCCGGGTCAAGGGCCGCGGTAGGTTCATCCATAATCACAAAGGGTGCATCCTTGTACACCGCCCTTGCGATGGCAAGCTTCTGTTTTTCGCCACCGGAAAAGGCAACACCGCTTTCCTCATAATCTTTCCCGACACATGTACGAAGGCCTTCCGGAAGTGTTGCCAGTCTCTCTCCAAGCCCGGCTTTTCTCATGGCTTCCATCACCAATTCTTCATCTACATCACTTCCTGCCGCCACATTCTCGCCCACAGGAAAAGCAAACATCTGAAAATCCTGAAATACTACGGAAAAGAGACTGCAGTATTCCTTATAATCATATTTTCTGATATCCACATCATTTACCTTGATGCAGCCCTCCGTCACATCATACAGCCGGCATAACAGCTTTACGAAGGTTGTTTTCCCCGACCCGTTTTTCCCCACGATAGCCATCTTTTCCCCAATCACAAATTTCAGATTAAGGTTCCTTATGGCATAGGTATCAGAGCCCGGATATTTAAAGGACACGTTGATGAATTCCACAGAAAACTTATGGTCCCTACGCTTTTCCAGAGGAATTGTCCCCTCATATTTTCTCTTTTCCAGCTCTATAAACTCTTTATAGTCTGCTGCATATATAGCCGCTGTTTTCAGATGCCCCACCATCATGGAAATACCATTGATGGAGGAAATAAACCTCTCCATACTGGTAGCATAAGTCACCACATTTCCTATGGTGATAGCTCCTACATAGGCTCTCAATCCGGTAAACAAATAAATAACCAGACTACTTAAGCTAAAAACAAGCTTCTGCCAAAAGTTTCTGCGTACATAAATCTGATTCTGCTGCTTTTCATTTTCACCAATGAATGCAAAAAGCTCCTCCACATCCTGCTTCACCACGTTTTCAAAATTCATCACACGGATATCCTTCTGGGGCTCTATCCCGGACAATAAATCCAGATAGTACATCTTTTTATTATAGGCAGTAGAGCTATCAAAATACTTCCGCATGGCTCTTCGTGTATCCCGCACATTTATTTTGCAATTGATTAATGCTAAGATACCTAATGCTGCCAGTATCAGTGCAGAGCACCACCCTGAGCTGATAAAGGAGTATTCTGCAATGGGGATTGCTTTAAACATGGGCGCTACAATACATATGGAAATCACAATGGACAACCCATTTTTTAGGAAATGATACAGCACCTGCATCAGCCAGCCCCCCACGCCATAAAAGGATTTCTGAAAGGAGCGGAAACGGATATCCTGCACGTGGGCATCCTCCAGATATTCATAGTCCATGGTCAGCGCCTTTCGATTTAAGTCCCGGCTGGCAAATTCCTTAGGATAGTTTTCCAGCTTTTTACGAAAGCTTTCCCCCAAACGGCTCTGTAAAACCTCCAGCACAAGCTTTCCTCCTACGCAAGCCCCTATCATCAAAAGAATACCTTTCAAATCCGTACCGGCATAGGCTCCATCCACAATCATTCCAAGCAGCACTACAAAAATGTAAGGATTCACCGCTTCCAATATAGCCGCCCACACACCAATACAAAAGGTCTTCTTCTCCTGCTGATATACAGCTTTTAATAAAAACCACAGATTTTCAAAGTCCTCGCGTTTCATCAGCAGACCTCCTCTTCCCGATAATATTTACTCTGCAATTCAAAAAGCTCCGCATAACGCCCTTTCTTAGCCATAAGCTCCTCATGGGTCCCCTCTTCCACAATATGAGCTCCCTCCAAAAGGGCGATTCTGTCACAAAATCTGGTGCTGGACAATCTATGGGATATGAAAACTACGGTACGCTTCTTCGCAGCCTCACTATATCTGAGATATAGCTCATTTTCCGCTATGGGATCCAAGGCAGCCGTTGGCTCATCCAAAATCAGAAGGGGCGCTTTCTTATATAATGCTCTGGCAAACAACAGCTTCTGCTTTTCACCACCGGAAAAATCTGTGGCATTTTCATGAATCTCCCTGACTACCTTGGTCTTCCCACCCTCTGGAAGACTCTCATACCGCTTTCCAAAGCCAGACCACTCTAATACCTGTTTTAAATTACCCCTATCCATTTCTGACGATACAGCGCCAGTCAGATTCTCATCCACTGTTACCGGAAACAGCATGGAATCCTGAAAGAGCGCAGATATCAGCGTCATATATTCATCCCTGTCATATTCCCTCTGAGGTATTCCATTTATCAATATTTCCCCCTCTGTGGGCTTATAAAAACCGCAAAGCAGCTTCACCAGTGTTGTCTTCCCCGCGCCGTTTAACCCGATAAGTGCCAGCTTTTCCCCGGAACGAATCCTTATATTAATGTCACTTAACACATCCTCCGCTGCTTCCGGGTACCGGTAAGAGACATTCTTAAATTCCACTTCCACGCCCTGGGTCTTGTCTATTGAAAAAAGCTCCTTCTCCTCTTTCTCCGGCAAATCCAGCAATTGTCTCATATAAGTAAGAAAAGCATGAATGGTATTCAACCCCTGTATCCTATGAATGAGTGCAGAAAAATTGGAAGAGAAGGTTCTCACAAGTCCCACAGAAAAGACAAACTCCGAAACCGACAGCCTTCCTTCCACCAGCAAATACGCCAGATATCCATAAGAGACCAGCTCCGTAAGAAATCCAAGTCCCAGCTCCTTACATCTTCTCATAAAATATTGTGTATGAATTCTTCCATAGATACTGTCCATATGAGAAATCGCATCATCATACTTTTCTAAAAACCAATCCTGCATCTGATAGATGCGTATGTCTTTTCCGTCCTGTCTCTCCATGGCATGACGATTGATATAGGATACAGCCTTTGTATATTTGCTCAGCTCCTCATGATTCTTACTATGTACATTCTTCACCTGTTTTAACAAAAATACATTAATGCCTATAGTTAAAACAAGCATCAAGACCAATACCCAATTCACCCTGCAAAGCAATACTCCGTATAATGCGGAGCTGAGCATGGAAATGATTAATACCGGCATGGACGTTACGGAGTTACGAATAGCAAATTCATTACGAAGGATGCCCCAGACATTTCCTACCAGCTTCCTTACCCCCTTGCTCTCCAGCAAATCATAGTCAATCCTCATAATCTTCTCAAAAGCCAGCTTGTCATAATACAGGGTCAGCGATAAGCCATTCCGATACAGATACTGCACCATACCGGTGTCCATCACATTGCTCACCAGCATTCCTAGGGAAAGAACGATGATACTTATCATCAGAAGCTTCAAAGGTACCCCCTCCTGCAACTGGGATACTATCAAAGACGGTAGCCAAATTCCCAGAAAAGTAGCCACCATGTTGGGAATCACATCCAGAAATTGAAAATAACACACCCACTTGTTCCACTGCTTCGCACTTTTCAAGTGAAATACTATATTTCGCCCCAATGTATACTTCTTGTTCTCCATATACTCCCTCGTTTCTCTTCGCTATTTTTCGTTTATATACGCAATATACCACACCGGGACATAAAAAAAAGCAATTCCGCATGAATGGTAGCCCCACACACGTGAATTGCATTTTTCCTTAACCTTCCATCTATACAAGTGGCAGCATAACCTCCGTAGCAAAAACCTCTTCCTCATTCTGCCGATTCACAAAACCACCATACTTTGCCGCAATCCTGTCAATTCGAAGAAGCCCAAACCCATGGACGCCTACCTTCGTGGAAAGATATTGTAAGCCCTTCTTCTTCGCTCTACCGTTCATGGAATTGGTGACGGAAATATATAAATGCTTTTTAACGATGTCTATATAAATCCGGATAAAGCATTCTTCTTTATTTGATATCTGCACACATGCTTCCATGGCATTGTCTAAGAGATTTCCAATCAGCACCGATAAATCGATTCCGGAAAAAGGCACCTCCTGGGGCACAAGCGCTGTCGCCTCCACACGAATTCCCTTTTCCTTTATCATGGTAAGCTTACTGTTTAAAATGGCATCTACCATGACATTTCCTGTCTTTATAACGGTGTCAACCGTAGCCAGATCCTCATTTAACATATCCAGATACTGCCTTGCCTCATCGTAATGGCCAAGCTCCATATGAGCCGCCAGTGCCTGGATATGATTGTGATAATCATGCCTCCAGCCACGCATCTTTCGATACATGGTCTCCACCTCAATGTAATGCTTATCCACTAACTCGTTTTGAAAACGACCTATTTTTTTATCCACATACCAGGGCATAAAAAAAAGCCACAGCCCTATATTTATCAAAACTACCGCTACAATGACTATGGTTAAACTCATTTTCTTTTTCCCTACTTACCTTTGTAATATCTCAAAAACTCCTGCTGAACATTTTTCTTCCGGTTTCTTGCGATGGGAAGCGTCTCTCCATTATCCAAAATCAGATTTGAATTCTGAACAACAGAAACAAATCCCAAATTCACCAAGTACGCCCTGTGACATTTCATCATTTCACCAATTGAAAGCACCTGTCTTTCAATCTCACCAAAGGATTCCTTTAGCAAAATCACCTCATCCACCGTATGCATAATACTTCCGTGTCCCGCAGCCTCCACATACAAAATGCTGTTTACCCGAATACGTCTTACCTGATTTTCTGCGTTCAATATAAGGCATTTTACCTCTTTGGTTCCCCTCTCGGCTAACCTATTCAATGCCTGTAACAATCTTTCCTTATTCACCGGCTTTATCAAATAATGAAGTGCTGACACGTCATAACCATACTGCATATATTCGTCATATCCGGTGATAAATATAATCGGAATGTCTTTATCCTGCGAACGAACTTTTTGGGCCAGCTCCAGACCATTTATTTCCCCCATCTCTATATCAAGAACAAGAAGCTGGTAATCCTTCACATCCTCCCAGGAAAAAAGAAAGCTTTCACTACTGTCAAAGCAGGCAAATTCCACCGGTTCTTTTCTTGCCTCCGCCCATTCACCTATGTACTTTGCTATGATTTCCTGCTCATAGCTTTCATCCTCAACGATGGCTATCTTCACTTTATTGTACTCCCCTTAGGTTACCCATATGACCTACGTGCTATTTTGGTCTGCTCTACTCCATGGTACCGCAAATCCCTGGTAGCTTTCTTAGTATTGTACCATAGATTATTTATTTTGAGAATTACTTTCCTTTCACATTCCATCGCCATCTTTTTTGCATTCCCTTTTTCGTATACATATAGTAAACACTATATGTATAATCTACTACCATGATTAGTATAAACACGACAGAAACTATGGATAACACCGTTTTATCCCAGGATAGAAACCAATTATAAATTGGCATAAACAGTTTCCCCATAAACAGTACAATAAAGGTTGTAAATGCAGCACTTGTAGGTATGCTTGTATATCGAGTTATATGAAGTGGAAGCGTTGAATAATCCCACCAATAAAAATGGCAGGTCTTCTCCACTACTGTCCCCAGGACAATTTCTCCAACCGAAATACATACCATTATAATCAGAAAATACATGCCATATGACAATATGGCGCTTTTAATACTTAATGCTTTTCCCAAAATACATATTCTATCCGGGGTACCAAATAATAAATAAATTGCAATTACCGCCAAACCATACCCGATTAAAAACGGAAATACCATGTTGCGATTATCCATATAACCTTTTGTAACAAGTAACCATAAATTTTCTACCACAAATCCCAAAAAGGATATTAGAGTAATCATCATACATAAAGCCAAAATATTTACTACTTTCATCTTTTACTCTTTCTCATATGTAATTCCTAAGCATAGTAAATTTCAGAATTATAGGTGCATCATCACCCTACACCTTTGCCTTCATTCGTTTAAGATTCTGATATGTATATAAAATCATGGAAACAATCATCATCCCAATACAGAGTATGATACTGATATTTGATGCAAATACTGGTATTTCTGCCCATATAACATGCAATAACATCATGGCATACAAAAAGCAGGTCGTCAGTTTTCCATGCCAGTCTGCTCCATATACCACTCCGGTCCTTTTCATTACCCAAAGATGAAGCAATCCATTCAGCACTTCCTTAATTACAAGAATGACTAATGGAACCCATATCAGCGGAAATCTGAATACCAGACATAGCAGCATCGCACCTTGTGTAAGCTTGTCCGCCACCGGATCTAATGCTTTCCCCAGATTACTAATCATATTAAAATGTCTTGCAATATATCCGTCCACAATATCCGTCAAACCGGATAATGCAAGCACTGCTGCTGTCCATGCGTATTCTTCTTTTATGCAATAGAGCCATACAATAATGGGAATTAACAACAAACGTACCATGGACAATACATTTGGAATGGTTACTATTTTATTTTGATTTTCTTTAGACATTACTGAATTTATCCCCCTAGTTTATTTGATTGTAAAAATTAAAACTCAACAGTTCTTCAACCAATCCTCAATTCTGGTTGAAAAAAGAAACACCTCCGGCATAAACCGAAGGTTACACCTTCATTTCTATGTATTATTTAATATAACGGTAAATCGACAGCCTTTTTGTGGCAGATTTTCTATCTTTATTTCTCCTTGATACAAGTCTACAATTTTTTTAACCAAAGCAAGCCCCAATCCATTTCCTTCCTGCTTGTGGGAATCATCTGCCTGATAGAATTTATTAAAGACTTTTTGCCGGTACTCTTCTGGGATTCCCGGTCCTTCATCCTCTATTATAAAAATATATTTATCCTCTTCTTTCTTTAACCGAATCGTCACCAGACCACCATGGGGGGTAAACTTGACTGCATTATCAATCAGATTATTCCATACATGCTGCAAAAGATTCTCGTTTCCTTCATAAATAACAGATTCCAAATCTACGTCAAATTCATTATTCTTCTTCAACCATTTAGGTTCCAATAGCAAAATAGATTGACGAATCTGCTCATCCAAACGAAACTTCTTCTTTTTTGCCTCAATTGCCTGATTATCAATTTTAGAGAGCAACAGAATATTCCCTATCAGTTCTGACAGTCTTCTGGTATTAAATAAAATTTTCTCGATAAACATCCGCTTATCTTCGTCACTTGTTTCCTCGCTTTGTAAAAGCATGGTATAACCTTCAATTGATGTAATCGGCGTCTTTATTTCATGAGATACGCTGGAAACAAAATCACTCTGCAAGATTTCAGTAGAACGAAGTTCTTTTGTCATAATATTAAATTTTTCATATATGTTCTTTATTTCTTTGATTCGATTACCGGATTCCAAATATATTTCAAAATTTCCATTAGCAACTTCATCCATTGCTTCACTTAATCTCTTTATCGGACTAAGTAAAACTTTATTTACAAACCAAGCTGTCGCTCCTCCAACAATAACCACAAACACGCCTATTATGACATATGTTGAACTCTCATCCAACCGGATTTTTAATATATAAGAAAAAAATGAAACCACAACAACTGCAAATGCTATTTCTACAATGGTAGCACATGTAAATAAAACACTAATTCCAAACCTTAGTCTTTGCCTTTTCATCGTTTCACCACCTTATACCCGACCCCTCGCATTGTAACAATCTCAAAATCTGTATTATCTTTAAGTTTTTCCCGAAGTCTGCTGATATGTACCTCAACCGTGTGTGCATCTGTCTCGCTATCATATCCCCATATATCATCCATTAATTGCTGTCTGGTGAAAATTT
>CAZOSU010000082.1:0-9568 GCA_964582515.1 uncultured Acetatifactor sp.
CGCCATAAACTCTACCGGATAATAATATTTCAAATAAGCCGTCTCGTAAGAAACCACTGCATAACATGCCGCATGAGATTTATTAAAAGCGTATTTAGCAAAGTCCATCATTTCATCATAGATTTTCCCTGCTACCGCCTCGCTGATACCCTTGGAAATACAGCCCGGAACGTCCTCCTCCTCGTTACCGTACACGAAGTTGGCACGCTCCTTCTCCATTACCGACTGCTTTTTCTTACTCATGGCGCGGCGCACCAAATCGCTTCGCCCTAAGGTATAACCGCCCAGGTCACGCACAATCTGCATAACCTGCTCCTGGTACACGATACAGCCATAGGTGGGGGACAATATGGGTTCTAACTGCGGGCAGGAGTAGGTGATGTCTCCGTCCGTATTCTTTCCCTTAATGTACTTGGGGATAAAATCCATCGGTCCCGGACGGTATAAGGAAATTCCCGCAATCATATCCTCCAGATTCTCCGGGCGAAGCTCCTTCATGAAGTTCTTCATTCCCGCAGATTCCAGCTGGAAAATACCGTCCGTCTTTCCTGTATGCAGGGAAGAAAGCACCTTCTTATCATCAAAATCGATGTTATCAATATCAATACGCTTGCCCGTGCTTTTCTCAATGTAATCCACCGCATTTTTAATCACGGTAAGGGTACGAAGCCCCAGGAAATCCATCTTTAAAAGTCCCAGCTCCTCCAGCGTGGTCATGGTAAACTGTGTGGTAATGGAGCCGTCACTTCCTCTGGATAAGGGCACAAACTCATCCGCCGCCTGAGGACAGATTACCACACCGGCCGCATGCATGGAGGTATGTCTGGGAAGTCCCTCCAGTCTCTTACACATATCAATCAGGTATTTCACCTTTTCATCCGTATTATATAATGTGCGGAACTCCGGATTCATATCCAGCGCCCGCTCCAAGGTAATATTTAACTCATTGGGAACCATCTTGGCTATGGAATCCACATACGCATAGGGCAAATCCATAACACGGCCCACATCTCTTATAACACCCTTGGCTGCCAGCGTACCGAAGGTAACAATCTGTACCACCTTATCTGCGCCATATTTTCGCCCCACATAATCGATTACCTCCTGTCTTCTTTCAAAGCAGAAGTCAATATCAATATCGGGCATGGATACACGCTCCGGATTAAGGAAACGCTCAAAGAGCAGACTATAACGAATGGGGTCAATATTGGTAATCTTCAGGCAATAAGAAACAATGCTTCCCGCCGCAGAGCCTCGTCCCGGCCCTACCGGAATTCCGTTCTGCCTTGCATAGTTGATAAAATCCCACACAATCAAAAAGTAATCCACATACCCCATGGTTTTAATAACGCCCAGCTCATAATCCAGTCTTTCCCTGAAGGTCATCCCGGTATCCCCGGCCGGAAGATTTTCATCGCCGTAGCGCTCTATAAGCCCATCGGTACAAAGCTTATTTAAATAGGTCCAGGAATCATACCCCTGTGGCACCTCATAATGTGGCAGCTTGGTATTGCCAAACTCAATTTCCACATTACAGCGGTCCGCAATCCACTGGGTATTCTCCACTGCCTCCCATGCATAGGGAAACAGCCCCTTCATTTCCTCTTCACTCTTTACAAAATACTGCCCGCCATCATAACGCAGGCGGTCCTCATCGGAAAGCTTTTTCCCCGTTTGCAGACACAGGAGAATATCGTGGGACTCCGCATCACTGGCATAGGTATAATGCACATCGTTGGTCACCACCAGTGGAATATCCAGCTCCCTGCTCATGCGCATCAGCTCCATATTTACCGTGCGCTGCTCCGGGATGCCATGGTCCTGCATCTCCAGGAAATAGTTGCCCTTTCCAAAGCACTCCTGATACTTCAGCGCACTTTTTCTCGCCTCATCCAGAAAGCCCTTGGTAATATTACGCTGCACCTCTCCGGCCAGGCAGGCGGACAGGGCAATGATGCCCTCGTGATACTTCCGCAGTACCTCCATATCCACTCGCGGCTTATAATAATACCCCTCCGTAAAGCCCTTGCTGACGATTTTCATCAGATTGGCATAGCCCTGATTATTTTCTGCAAGAAGAACAAGGTGGTAGTATCTGTCCTCGCCACCTGTCAGCTCCTTATCAAATCGGGAATTAGGCGCCACATACACCTCACAGCCAAGGATGGGCTTAATACCCTCCGCTTTTGCTGCACGGTAAAAGTCGATGACGCCATACATGACACCATGGTCCGTGATGGCCGCGCTGTCCATCCCCAGCTCCTTCACACGCTTTACATACTCTTTAATTTTATTGGAACCATCCAGCAGAGAATACTCTGTATGGACGTGCAAATGCGCAAATGCCATGGTAACGCCTCCTGAAAAATCATATAAAATGATTATAACAAAAAAGCATGTCAAATGACATGCTTTTTATCTACTAATTCCATTTTTCATTGCAGGCACCCTAGGGGTTTTATATCTCCACAACGATTTCTCCCTTTACGGAAGGCACCCGGCACTTTATATGCTTCAAATGTCCCAGATGGGGCTTAATCACAACCTTTTCATATCCTACAGCCCCCGGACGAATTCCTGCAATATATTTTGCCATGGTAATTAAGGGACCTCCTGACCATGCATGATTTTTGGTGCCATCCTTATTCCAGTATTCCCAAAGTGTGGTATACTCCTCCTCTACCATCTCCCGGTAGCGTCTCTTCATCCGCAGGATAGCTTCGTCAATATATCCCATTTCACACATGGCATCCAGCACGTATTTCTCCATATATGGGCTGGAATTCTCCGTAGTCTCTAAAACACGCAGAATCCCCGGATAATACTCCGGCTTTGCAAGACCGGACAATACCGCAAGTGCATTCGCCCTGTCATCCGGAAGACCATTGTCCGTAGAGTGATAATAGCATTCCCCGTTCCAGTACATGCGGTGAAAATTATCTACAATGGACCTTAAACGCTGCTCATAGAAGGGAATATCCTCCCCCCTTCCCAGAAGCTCCGCCATATTCTTTGCACTCTGCAGAGCCATATGATACCATGCATTCTCCATAACAGCCACATCGGCATGCTCTCCCCAATCCGGCCAATCCCAGCTACCGCTGCGGTGCACCACCAGACCATCTTCTCCCATGGAAAACAGCTGTAAATACTCTTTAGACATTTGATATGCTCTTTCCGGTACACCTCTATCCCCGGTGTATTCATAATAATACCAAAAGCCCCAGATACCTGCCAAATTCTGGAATGGCAGCTCAAACTGCTCCGTACCGGAGGGAACCACGGTCATCATATGGTTACCGTCTTCCGACCATCCCACTAAAGAATCTACGCCCTTTTTGTACAAAAGAAGAGCTCTTTCATCCAGACAGTAGAGTGCCATCTGCATTTCGATATTTACATCGCCCCACCACTGTACACGCTCCCTGTCCGGGCAATCCATAAAGGTATCCCGCATGGTCACATAAAGGGTACGCAAGGACTTTTCCCACAATTTATTTAAGAACTCATCATCGCACCGAAAGCTTCCTACAAACTCCGTGTTGTAACCGGTTTCCCGATATCCCAAGGAATGTATGGTCACTCCCGCAGGAATATGGTAATACGCCCACTCACCATTCAGCCAGCCAAGGGCTTCGTAGGATTGATACCCCTCTTTGGTATAGTAAACCGACATGGCACATTTCTCGCCCATCATGCCCACTTCATAGTTATCTGTCCGGAGCACCACCTTCAGCCCCTTCGGAGCAGTTATGGACAGCACCGGTGTAAATTGCGAATTATAAGGCAGGCGCAGCGCCACCACGTTATCTTCCTTCAGCGTTATATCCTCAAATGCCCCGGAATTCCTGTACTCCTTTACACCAAAATCCTTCAGCTGAGGAATTATTCTCTTTTCTAATCTTCCCCATGCCTTCCCGGCAATGTCCCCGGGAATCTCATCCGCATACTGCCATGCACTACTGTCATAATCTTTTTCCTGCCACCCCTCTATATCCTTTGCGCCATCAAAATAGATATTCGCCTCTGCAAGCCGGAAATTAGTTGGCTCATCTGCCGGGTCCGGTTCCACAAATGCAGGGTGCTTTTTTACCTTCCATGAAGCGTCGGTAGATAGCACACCGCCCGGTAATGCGATGGCACAGCGCAGACCGCCCAGGTCGCTGGACAAATGAGAAAAACCATTTTTACCAAAGTGCCATACCAAAATGGCAAGGGTATTCTTGCCGGCCAGCAGGAATTTCCCCAAATCCACTTCATCATAATATGTACCATTTCGGGAGGGGCCACGCTTCAATCCACCTTCCCGAACCACCATTTCCCCATTGAGGTAGAGCCAGTACTTAGAATCTACCGCAATCTGAGCCGTCACGCATGCAGCCTCCGCTCCACTCCCCTCGGGGAAATAATCAAACTCTTTCCGAAAGCACATCCAGGTATTCACCCTATTTTCGCCGGATATCCATATTTGTTTTGCATTGTTTATCATGTCTTTAATCCTCCCTCATATACTCACTAAGGACATTTATGTTCGGGGTTTTGCTCTTCTAAAAAGGGCTCATACATCATCATAGCATCGTTTCTCACGATAAGCACATCACGCAGTAGATTCCCCTCCTTATCGTACGTCAATTGATACAGCTCATTGTGGCGACTATAACCACCCCAATACTCGCTCTGCATCACCGGAACGAATTCCAATCAATAACGCAACGATAAGTACCGCAATAATAATTATATTTTCCATGCGTTCTGTTCTATCTCCTTTTCCTCGCTCTGATTATCGTTCTTCACAATTGTACGACTTGAATATCCTTTTGTAAAGCAGCTTCGTAGGTACAAGCATGGTAATCTGATTCCTACGGTGTCAATCTATGAATATCCCTTGGAAACAGTGTGGTATATCTCACATTATCATTGTGACGGATTGTAGTGATGGGCTTAGATGGACAGTTCCCTATTTGCATGGTAGCCTTAAATGCCTGCCTACATAAAGAATCACCGCTACACCCACAAACGCTCCTCCCACCATAAAGTAATAGCTGCACAATGCATTTGTGGTTCCATAAATATCCAATACCCCACGGATAATACTTCCAACCGTCAATGCTGCAATTCCGGAATGATACAAATTCCCGGTAAAAGCATCCGGATATCCAAGTCTGTTGGACACCCCAATCACGCTAAATGGCAGCGTTCCTCCTGCCAATGGAAAAACAAATGCGTATATCATATAAAATGAGTAAACCCCATGACTGAATACTTCATATATTGCTCCAAAAAGCACACAGAAAAGAGAGATAAGCAAATAGATAAATGCCGTTTTCGCAGCCCTTATCCTCGCCGATTTAATATCCAATGTACACAATATCACTCACACTCCTTTCTTTAATTTGCTTGCCATTGGTGGTTGGATTATTCACTACCTTCCCTGCAAACACCATCGTGGAAGAGCCTCCACCATCCAAATTGTATGCAGTTTCCACGCCGAGTATTTGCACGAATTCAGCAAGCTCATATAAGGATAACCCGGCACTCTCCTTTGTCCGACCATCTGATACAACAAATACATAATGTAATTCATCAATAATCCCGATGGCGGTTCGCGGATTGCTGGCCTTTGCCTTACCAACCTCATCCGCCTCGGTCACAGATATTTGTCCATCTACAATCAAAGCCGGACCAAAAGAAAACACCTGCTGCGCATCTGCCTCCAGCAATTCCTCCGCAGAAATCTCATTCTCCGTAATAATTCCCACCGAACCATCCTTATATATTACCATGTCCTCCTGGTCATCATCCGATGCATCACGGTACAATACTCCATTGCGAAGCACATATCCCTTTTCCTGGGCCCCATAATAATCACCATTGATGGCCAGAATTGCGTCATGTGCTGTGGCAATCTCCGATGTCTTCTCTGTCACATTTTTACCATAGGAATCCTTTGCAAATGCAGTCTGCAGATACGAAGGAGACGCAAGCCTTACATCCGCAACATAAATTGTGGTGCCATATTCCCTATACTCGGTGAGCTGAATTGTAATCTGCCCATCCGAATAGGAATTCTCCGTCCATATTACAGCCGTACTCTCCGGCTCTGTCTCCACTTCGCTCTCTTGCACAAGCTCCTCCATCGGTTTTTCGGTATTTTCCACGGTCTCACTCTCCTGTGGTATTGTTGTATATACCCGCGAAACCACAAAGGTATCCAATAGTATATACAAAGAAAACACTATAAGCGCAGCTCCATACAACAGGCCCCAGAGATATCTCTTCATGCTTTTTGCCTCCATTTACATCTCACTTCTTGTACCACCTTAATCGACTCCGGCAATACTCTCACACTGATATTATACCGAAACCATAGCAGAATTCCATGAATACACAAAAAATACACACATCTATTGAAAATAGTCACATCTTAATCCACATTCACTTTGCTCTACGGTGTCAATCTGTGAATATCCCTGGGAAACAGAGTAGTATATCTCACATTCTCATACCCCAAAAGCTTACCGGTGAACCGCTCCAGACCAAGTCCCATGCCCCCATGAGGAGGCATACCGTACTTGTGCATCATCAAATAGCTTTCAAACAGCTCTATCGTCATTTCCCTACGACGCATCTTTTCCACCTGCATTCCGTAGCTATGAATTCGCTGTCCTCCGGTGGTGATTTCCAGACCACGGAAGAGTAAGTCAAAGCTCTCCGTCACCCCTTCCTTACCCACAGTTTCCATGGCATAGAAGGGTCTTTTGCTGCTGGGGTAATGTGTCACAAACACAAACTCACTGCCAGTCTTTTTGTAAATGCACTCATAGAGAAGCTTCTCCTCCTCCGGCTCAAAGTCCTCCATATCCGTAATGGCTCTGTTATACTCCCCGGCCACCATTTCCTTCGCCTCGTGGAAGGTCACCACCGGTATCTCTTCAATAACGGGCAGCTTTACCTGCAAAAGCTCCAGCTCCTTTTCATAATGGCTCTGCAAATGGTCCAGCGTAAATTTCAGCATCGCCGTTTCCATTTCCATGATTTCCTCGAAGCTCTGAATATACCCCATTTCAAAGTCCACACTGGTGTACTCGTTCAGATGTCTGGAGGTATCATGCTTCTCCGCACGGAATACCGGACCTATTTCAAAGACTCTCTCGAACACACCCACCATCATCTGCTTGTAAAACTGGGGACTCTGGGCAAGATACGCCTCCTGCCCGAAATAGTTCAGTGCAAAGATATTTGCTCCACCTTCCGCTCCGGTCTGTACCAGCTTAGGAGTATGAATCTCGGTGAAATTCTGCGCTTCCAGGAACCTTCTAAAACCCTGGCAAATACCCTCCTGTAGCTTAAAGATGGCTCTCTGTTTTTCATTTCGCAGCGTTACCATCCGGTAGTCCAGCATGTTTTCTATGGAAGTGTCCACCAGCTTCTGGTTAATCACAATGGGGGACTGTTCAAAGGGGGTATTCAGAACCTCCACCTCTCGGATATGAAGCTCATAACCCTTCCTGCTACGCGGCTCCTCCACCACTTTTGCGGTAAGAATCACAGCACTTTCCTCTAAAGGAAGCTCCACCGCTTCCTCAGCAATACACTGCAATACTTCTCTCTTTGTGCGAAGCAGCACAAAGGAAAAGCCCTTCATCTTCCGCACCTTGTAGATGCTGCCATGAACCTTCACCACTTCACCAATATGTTCTGCCAGCGCTTCAACCTCCAATTCATTATTTACAATATTTCCACATAAGCCTTTCATATTCCTAATCCTTTCTATCTCAAATGTCGCTTTTGGGTATATAACCCTTTTACTTCTATTAATACCCTTTTTATATCGGTTATTTCTTTCTTTTATGGTGTTATGTAAACCTTTTGGGGTATATAGAATTTATTGCCACTGTGGTACCCAAGATTTTCATATTTTGTGGGTATAGCCAATGTAAAGTTTTCTATATGCCCTTTTGGTTTACATAACTTTGAATCATTTACTTAAATCTGCTCCTTTTGGGGTAAGAATTATCACTTTTCCTCTATATACCCCGGCACTACATTCCCTCTCTGTTGATTCATCCATAAGGACATCATCCCTATGTCCCATACGATCACCACCCTTCCATAAATTTGCATACAAAAAGAGAACCACAAAAGTAAAGCTATCCAAACTCCTTTACCAATGTGGTTCTCCTATTATTCCCACATAGGTACAACACTAAGAGCGCTTGTACCTATGATTTGTCACAGATACAAACGCTACCTATCGTCGTCCCTATTCAGCTTCTCAAACTGAAAATAAAACATGTGGCGTCCTCCAAGTAATTTTTACCTATGATAACGCCACATTCACCATTTGTCAATATCATTTTTTTGAAGGCAACTCATTCCAAAGCGTAAATCCTAAAATCATTATGCCTCCCACCAGCTGCCAAAATCCCATGCTTTCGCCCAGAATGGTCACAGATATCACCACTGCCACCAGGGGGTCAATATAGCTTAAGATAGCAGCCTTTTGCCCCGGCAATTCCTTTAAGGAGGAGAAGTACAAACAATAGGTTACACCGGTATGTACAAGTCCCACAATCAGAAGATTTATCCAGCCTGCCATGTTCATGCTTCCCAGCGTAACACCGCTGGTAACTGCCACATAAGGTACCAGCACAATAATGGCCGCGATAAACTGCAAAAAGGTACGGTGAATTCCCTCCACATTTTTGATAAATTTATTCAGTAGAATTACCGTTGCATAAAATACAGCTGCTCCCAGACCAAACAGGATGCCGATAAAATCCTTACCGCCTCCCACATCACCGATACCGGTAATCAACACGATACCCAGTGTGGACATTAGAAAGCAAATAATCTGCTTCTTCGTCAGCTTTTCCTTAAATAAAAAGGGGCACACCGCTGTCACAATCACCGGCGCAAAATAATAGCTTAAGGTTGCCACTGACACTGTGGTATACTTATAGGCTTCAAACAAAAGTATCCAGTTAAAGCCCATAGCCGCGCCGGAAAAGAGCAGTAGCGGAATCTCCTTCTTCATCTTTCCCAGAGGTATCCTCTGGCCGGTCACTAATAGGTAGCCCAGAATCAATACCGCCGCAAGCACCGCACGATATAGTGCCAGCTCTCCTGAAGATACCGGAATATTTCTTACAAATAGTCCCAGCGTACCAAAAACGGTCATGGAAATGATAAGCATCAGCCGGGCTTTTTTCATATACACTCCCTCTTTCAAACACATACAGAGCCATACAAACGTATGACTCTGAAATGTTTACTTTCTTATAAATACTTCTTTAAAACATCCACCTTATCCAGCTGCTCCCAAGGAAGATTAAGGTCGTTACGTCCGAAATGACCATAGCTGGAGGTCTGCTTGTAAATCGGTCTGCGAAGATCAAGCATCTTGATGATTCCTGCGGGACGAAGGTCAAAATTCTCACGAATCATTGCAACAAACTTCTCCTCAGAGAGCTTACCCGTTCCAAAGGTATCCACCATGTTGGAGGTAGGCTGCGCTACACCGATTGCATAGGAAAGCTGGATTTCGCACTTCTCCGCCAGACCTGCT
>CAZOSU010000083.1:0-9463 GCA_964582515.1 uncultured Acetatifactor sp.
TCTACATTTTCAACCAGTTTTTCCGCGGTCTCCCCAAGGAAATCGAGGAAGCGGCTTTTGTGGATGGTGCGGGAGTGTGGTACACCTACTTCCGTATTATGTTAGTAAATGCTATGCCTTCTGTCATTACAGTTGCAGTTTTCTCTCTTGTATGGCAGTTTAACGATACGTTTTATGCAAACCTGTTCCTGATTTCGGAGGATATCGTTATCAGTAAGAAGATAGCCTCCCTGCAGATGGTGATTGCAAACGTAGATAAGATTCTGGAGGCAAATATTCAGGAGCTTTATCTGGATGCCGGAATTGTATTAATCATTCTGCCGATAGTAATTATATACTGTCTGCTCCAGAGACACTTTATCGAGGGCGTAGAACGAAGCGGTATTGTTGGTTAGTCCTAGAGGGACATAACCTTAAATCAACGTAACTATTCACTGCGCTCATAGTTACGAGCAAAAATCCATAATATCACCTGTGGTGATGGGATTTTTGCATGTACAACTCTGGATTTTTCTTCGAAAAACCCTCGCGGGAATGGTGAAAAGAACAGTTACGAATCAACTTTAATCAAAGGAGGATGAAGAAGTTGAAAAAGAAATTATTAGCAACATTATTAGCAGGCTCTATGGTATTTAGCCTTGCAGCCTGCGGCGGTTCAGCAGAGACACCTGCTGCATCCGAATCAGTAGACAGCTCTGTAGAAGCAACGGCAGAGCCCACCAGCGCACCGGAGCCTACGGCGGAGCCGGCAGCTGAGAAATCACCTGCAAGTATCGATTTTGAAGATGGTAAGCTGGATTTCTTATCTCTCTACATGCAGGCAGGAAACGCTGACAACAGCGAATTATCCATCGTGGATAAGGATGGAAGCAAGCAGTTATATGTTAAGAACGTGAACGGAAAGGTTTCTTACGTAGCATTTGACCTTGCAGCACTTCTTGGTGCAAACATTGCAAATGTGGCATCCATCGAGATGACCATTACTACCGAGCATGAAGGTGGCTTTAGTGCTTCCTCCGGTAACATTATTTCTTGGGCAGGCGAAGGACTTGTAGAATACAAGGATACATGGTCTGTTTACATGGATAAGAAGAACCCTAACAAGGCAGTAGCTAAAATTGATGAGGGTGAAGAATTTGCAGCAGATGCAAACAACATCATCATCGTAAATATGGATACCGACAATGGTCCTTCCGAGGGTCACGGAACCGGCAGCTTCTATATTGATGACGTGCGTTTCTTAGATAAGGACGGAAACTTAATTACTGCAGATACCTCCGTAGCATTCGTTGGTCCTGAGAGCTTCGCACCTACCGGTGTGGATATGTCCAACCTCTGTGCTGTAACCGGCGCTGTAGAGGTAGAAGGCTTCCAGAAGAGGGCGGATGCATGGAATCAGGATGGTGTAGAGCTTACACAGGAACAGTGGGATGCATTTGGTCCAGGCTCTGTCATTGAAATCAATTATAAGAGTGAAACCGGTAATATGTGGGTAGTGTTCCCATGGGGAGCAGCATGGACCAGAATTGGTGATGGCAACAATGGTAAGGCATATATCAACAATTCCGGAAATGTTTGCCAGATTACCTACGAGCAGGTAGTAGAATTCCTTGGAGAGGATAAGTCCACCTGGGGAACCATGCTTCAGTGCGAGTCCGACAGCGCATGGGAGGTTTATAGTGTGAAGGTTGGTCAGGCAGCTCCTGTTTATGCATTAGGAAATGCAACAGAGGTAGAGGGCTTCCAGAAGAAGGCAGCAGCATGGAATCAGGATGGTGTGGAGCTTACTCCTGAACAGTGGGATGCATTTGGTCCTGGATGTGCAATTGAGCTTTCCTACACCAGTGAAACCGGTAATATGTGGGTAGTATTTCCATGGGGAGCAGCATGGACCAGAATTGGCGATGGCAATAATGGTAAGTCCGTATGTATGGATGGCAAGTGCTACGTTACTTACGAGCAGGTAGTAGAATTCCTTGGTGAAGATAAGTCCACCTGGGGAACCATGCTTCAGGCAGAGTCCGATAGTGCGTGGGAGGTTTACAGCGTAAGAGTTGGCACTGTAGCAGAGATGAAGATGGTTAACAATCTTGTAGAGGTAGAAGGCTTCCAGAAGAAGGCAGCAGCATGGAATCAGGATGGTATCGAGCTTACTCCTGAGCAGTGGGATTTAGTAGGACCTGGTAGTGTAATTTCCTTTAGCTTCACCAGCGAGACCGGAAATCTCTGGGCAGTATTCCCATGGGGAGCAGCATGGACCAGAATCGGTGATGGTAACAATGGTAAGGCCTTAGTTAAGGATGGTGTTTGCCAGATTCCTTACGAGCTGATTGTAGAGTACCTTGGCGAAGATAAGTCCACCTGGGGAACCATGCTTCAGGCAGAATCTGACAGCGAATGGGAAGTTTATAGCGTAACCATCGGACAGAGTCCGGTAACCGAGACTGAGGAATAGTATTATAAGGAGATTAAAACCATGAAAAATATCAAGAAATTTTTAGCACTTGGCCTTACTGGCGCAATGATGCTTTCTATGGCGGGCTGTGGCGGTTCTGACACTCCTGCGGCATCCACCTCTAATGACAGCAGTGCGCAGGCATCTAATTCATCATCTTCCTCCAGCAACAGTGGAAGCAGCAGTAGTTCTGCAAACTCCGGTGAAGCCAGAGAGATTACCATCGGTACCTGGTGGGTACAGTACTATGATTCTTCCCACACCTCTGTAGAGGATGACCCATCCTTTGCAGGTGATGACCCGGCGTATATGAAGTTTGAGAATGTAAAGAAGATTGAGGATAACTACAACGTAGAGTTCTATTGGCAGAACTTAACCTACGCAGGTGTACAGGAGTCCATCAACAACTCCATCCTGGCAGGCTCTCCTGACTGTGATGTATATCTGGTAGACCTTAGCTTCGGTGTTCCTGCACAGTTAAACGGCTTAGCACTTGACTTAAAGACCGTTTTACCGGAAGACCATGACTTATTTACCGATCAGGAGCATGTAAGATATCTTGATTTGGGCGATGGCAAGGCATGTCTTTTAAAGAGAACAGAGGCACAGGGTGTTGTAGAGAATACCTATCCTTTGGCATTCAACAAGCAGATGCTGGAAGACAACAACTTAGAAGACCCTAGAGAGTTATGGGAAAGAGGCGAGTGGACCTGGGATAAGTTCATCGAGTACTGTAAGGTATTAACTCAGGATACCGACGGTGACGGACAGATTGACCAGTACGGCTACTGTGGTTTCAAGAACGAGACCTTTGAGCAGTTAATGATGAGTAATGGTGCTTCTGTAGCAAAGGGAACAACGGAGACTCTTACCTCTTCTGAGACCGGCGAAGCACTTCAGATGATGTACGATATGTACAATACCTATAAGTTTTGCTACCCATATGACGAAACCGATAAGGACTCTGATACCATGAGAACCCAGTACCGTGAAGGTAACATCGGCTTCTGGCCTTGTGCAGCATGGATTGCAGCTGCAGGTCCTGACTATGACCAGAATGGTGACGGAAGTGAAATGCTTGCATTTGATACCGTGTATGTTCGTTGGCCGGTAGGTCCAAGCGGTGATGCAGCAACCAACGCAGGTGAAATCACCGGTGGTGAGTTCTATATTATCCCTGCAGGTGTAGAGGATCCTGAAACTGTAGTAAACGTATTATTTGATATGTGGAACTGGTACGATGGTGACACCTCCATCCGTGACGACGAGGAGACCTTATGGTGGTGGTATGCTTCTACTGCACAGGACCCTACTCTTCAGGAAGAGAACTTTGAGGTTATGTTTGATGCAGGTAGTATCGAATCCTTCGATTTATGGAACAGCTTAGGTGTAGGCTATGACTTCAACTCTTTAATCAGAGGCGAGGTAACTGCAGCTCAGTTCCAGGAGACTTACAAGAATCAGATTCAGGATGCTCTTGATATCTACTTCAAATAAGTGAATTTGTAATACAACGGTGGCCCTGCCATGAGCGGGGCTGCCCGGAAATGAGGACTTTAATTATGAGCGATATTAAAATGATTGCTCCTGCCGTAAAAAATGTTCCATGGCAGGAGAAACCGGAAGGCATCGTGGGTGCTCCTATTTGGAGATACACCGAGAATCCTATTATCGGACGTAATCCGGTAGAGGGTGTGGCACGTATCTTTAACAGTGCGGTAATGCCTTATGAAGACGGCTTTATCGGCGTGTTCCGTGGGGAGCAGACCAACGGTATTCCTTATGTATATCTTGGAAGAAGTGACGATGGTATCCATTGGAATTTTGACAAGGAAAAGGTACCCTTCGTAGATGAGAATGGTGAGCCCTTTATGCCGGTTTACGCATATGACCCAAGACTTGTAAAGGTTGAGGATACCTATTACATCATCTGGTGTGGAGACTTTTATGGTGCAGCCATCGGTATGGCAAAGACCACCGATTTTAAAACCTTCACCAGAATCGAAAATCCTTTCCTTCCATTCAACAGAAATGCGGTATTGTTCCCACGTAAGGTAAACGGAAACTTCCTTATGCTTTCCCGTCCTTCCGATAGCGGACATACTCCATTTGGTGACATCTTTGTCAGTGAGAGCCCTGACCTTGTATACTGGGGCAGGCACAGACATGTGATGGGCCGCGGTAATGAGTGGTGGGAGTCCGTGAAGATTGGCGGTGGTGCCGCTCCTATCGAGACAAGTGAAGGATGGCTTTTATTCTATCATGGTGTAAGCGGTACCTGTAATGGTTTTGTGTACAGTATCGGTGGAGCCATCTTAGATTTAGAAAATCCTTCCATCGTGAAGTATCGTTGTGAGAATTTCCTTCTTACCCCGGAAGAGTGGTATGAGGAAAGAGGCTTTGTACCCAACGTTGTTTTCCCATGTGCGACCATTCACGACCCGGAAAGCGGAAAGATTGCAATTTACTACGGTGCTGCGGACAGCTATGTAGGACTTGCATTTACAAGATTTGATGAAATCGTTGATTATATCAAGAAACACAGTGTAGTGAGAGAATCAGACACAGAAATCGGAAGACGCTAATGATAAGATGATGCATGAGGTGAGTCATGGCAAAGATGGTAAAGCCGGTAAAAATGGCAGATATTGCAGAAAAACTCAATGTAAGTACCGTGACGGTTTCCAAGGCTTTGACCGGTCAGAAGGGTGTAAGCGATGAAATGCGGGAGCGCATTAAGGCGCTTGCACGGGAGATGGGTTATAAGTACACGGGCCAGAAGGGGGATAAGCAGGAGGAGAAAAGCTACAATATCGGGGTGTTAATCTCCAACAGATACTTAGATAACAGTGATTCCTTCTACTGGAAGATGTATCAGGAGGTTGCCGGTCTTGCAATGGCTCAGGGAGTGTTTACTCTTTTAGAGCTCCTTCACGAAGAGGATGAGCTTCAGGGAAAGCTGCCAAAGCTCCTTTTAGAGGGCAAGGTGGACGGCGTCATCGTCATCGGAAAGCCGGGACATGGCTATGAAAAGATGCTGGAAAAAAGTGTGAAAAAGCCTATGGTTTTTCTGGATTTTTATGATGCGGAGTTAAAAACCGACTCCGTGGTTTCCAACAGCTATTTAGGAGCCTATGTGCTGACCGATTACTTAATTCGTGCGGGACATAAGCGCATTGCGTATGTGGGAACACTGATGGTTACGGACAGTGTGACGGACCGTTATATGGGATATTCCAAGGCACTGATGGAGCATGGCTTTCCCTTTGACCCCAGCCTCCTTGTGAAAGACCGAGATTTGGAGACCGGTCTGCGGGATGGTGAGAATTCCATTGTTCTGCCGGAGGAAATGCCCAGTGCTTTTGTCTGTAACTGTGATTTCATAGCAAGTCTGGTAATCAAGCAGATACGTCAGAGGGGCCTTCGGGTGCCGGAGGATGTATCGGTAGTAGGCTTTGATAACTATCTTTATCCCGGACTATGCGATATCGGTATCACAACTTATGAGGTGGATATACGAGAGATGGCCAGAAAATCCTTATCCATATTGACGAAGATTATCAAGGGGCACCCCCATGGTACCGGACTCAATATTGTGGAAGGAAGACTGATAGAGAAAGACAGTGTTGCAATAATTTCATAAAAAGGGCGCCTGAACTTGTTTCAGGCGTTCTTTTTTTGTACAATAAGGGGTGGAGGATAGGGTTATGAGTCTGTTTGATATTTTGGGTCCCGTAATGGTGGGACCGTCCAGTTCCCATACCGCTGGAGCGGTGCGGATTGGTTATATAGCCAGAAAGCTTTTAGGATGTAAGCCGGTCAGTGCGGATATCGCATTGCACGGTTCTTTTGCGGCCACCGGAAAGGGGCACGGCACGGACAGGGCACTGGTGGCGGGGCTGCTTGGAATGAAGCCGGACGATATGCGTATTCCGGACAGCTTCCGGGTGGCAAAGGAGGAGGAGCTTGCATTTTCCTTTGAGCAGGTACAGCTTCCGGGAGCCCATCCCAATACGGTGCTGCTGTTCCTTCGGGGAGAAGATGGTAAGGAGCTGGAGATACAGGCATCCTCCATTGGCGGCGGAAGGATTATGATAAATAAAATAGATGGTATTGACGTAAACTGTACAGGAGAGCTGCCTACGCTGATTATCCACAATTTAGACCAGCCCGGTATTGTAGCCAAGGTGGCGGGCAGACTGTCTGAAAAGAATATAAATGTGGCAGGCATGCAGATTTTCCGTGATAAGCGTGGCGGCTTTGCGGTGATGGTCATTGAGACGGACCAGCCGATTTACAAGAAAAACCTTGCCTATTTAGAGAGCATTGAAGGGGTGGTAAAGGTGACCTATTTCAAAGGGGAGGCAGAATAATGGCATTTACCGGTTTAGAAGAGATGGTGACGCTTTCCGTAGAGCAAAAAAAGCCTCTGTGGGAGATTATTATGGAAGATGATATGCACGACAGGGATGCTTCTAAGGAGGATTCCTGGAAAAAGATGTGCAGAATGTGGGAGGCCATGCTGGCGAGCGTGGAAAACTATGAGGGAGATATTACCTCTGCAAGCGGTCTGGTGGGCGGTATGGGTGCTAAGATGGAGGCCTATGGCCAAAGCGGTCAGAGCCTTTGCGGAGATTTTGTATCTAAGGTAATGGCAACGGCGCTAAAGACCGGGGAGTCCAACGCCTGCATGAAACGTATTGTGGCGGCACCTACGGCTGGAGCCTGCGGCGTGCTTCCGGCAGTGCTGGTGCCTTTTTATCGGGAAACGAGGTGCGGAGAAGAAAAGATTATTCAGGCGTTGTATGTGGCAGCAGGTATTGGTCAGGTCATCGCATATCGTGCCTTTATCGCCGGGGCTACAGGAGGCTGTCAGGCAGAGATAGGCTCTGCATCGGCCATGGCGGCAGGTGCCATGACCTATTTAAAGGGTGGCGACGGACAGCAGATTACTCAGGCAGCAGCTATGGCGCTGAAAAATCTGCTGGGGCTGGTATGTGACCCGGTTGCAGGTCTGGTGGAGGTACCCTGTGTAAAGCGTAATGTGGTGGGCGCAGTGAACGCCCTTTCCAGTGCGGATATGGCGCTGGCAGGGATTTGTAGTAAAATTCCCCCGGATCAGGTGATAGATGCCATGCGTGAGGTAGGGGAGAAGATGCATGAATCCCTGAAGGAAACGGCTATGGGTGGTATCGCTAATACGCCGGAAGCAAAGAAATTGACACAAGGACTGTAGCTATATGAAAAAAGTGATGGAATTTATAAAAAAGGAAACGGTGCTGTCCGTGGCGCTGCTTCTGGCGGTGGTATCCATGTTTATGGTGCCGCCGGATAGAGAGTATCCGGGGTATATTGATTTTCGTACCTTAAGTATACTTTTCTGTCTCATGGCGGTCATGGTGGGAATGCAGGAAATCGGCCTGTTTCGTTTTACGGCGGAGAAGCTTTTGGTAAAGGTGAAAAATACCACCCAGCTGGTACTGATTCTGGTACTGCTGTGCTTCTTTTTCAGTATGTTTATCACCAATGATGTGGCACTGATTACCTTTGTGCCATTTACCTTTATCGTCCTTAGGATGCTGGGGGAGGATGTGGAGAAAACGCTGATGATTCCGGTAGTGGTATTTCAGACCATTGCTGCCAATCTGGGCAGTATGCTGACTCCCATGGGAAATCCCCAGAATCTGTATCTGTATGGAAAATCCGGCATGGGACTCCCCGGCTTTCTGGGACTGATGCTGCCATATACGGCGCTTTCCCTGGTGCTGCTGGTGCTTTGCAGTATTTTCCTTGGGAAAAAGAGCAGTGAGGGAACGGTAGCTGTGATTCTGAACGAGAAAACCTCCCTAAAGGGCAGGGAAAAGGCACTTATCCGCTATACGATACTCTTTGTGGTATCTCTTCTTACGGTGGCTCATGTGCTGGATTATGTAATTTGTCTGGTGATTGTGTTGGTTGCGTTCCTTATCTGGGACAGAAAGCTGCTGAAAAGAGTGGACTACGCACTGCTTCTGACCTTTATCGGTTTCTTTGTATTTATTGGAAATATGGGACGTGTGCCATTTTTCAATGATTTGCTGCAGAAGCTGGTGGCGGGAAATGAGGTGGTAACCGCTGTGGTTTCCAGCCAGGTGATTAGCAACGTGCCGGCAGCCCTGCTTTTATCCGGCTTTACCGACAATGTGGAGGGGCTGATTGTAGGAACCAATCTGGGAGGTCTTGGTACATTGATTGCCTCCATGGCCAGTCTGATTTCCTACAAATACATTGCGAAAGAAAACAAGTGCTCAAAGGGAGCGTATTTTGGATATTTTACTGCGGCGAATGTAGCGTTTTTAGTGCTTCTGATGGCACTGTGGTTTATGATTGGATAGGGAGGAAAAGATAGCATGAGATTTGTTTTTCCCAATGGACTTCGGAAGGCACTGACCTTCAGCTATGATGATGGTCAGGCATTTGATAAGAAATTGATTGAGATTTTTAATACATACGGTATGAAGGGAACCTTTCACTTAAATTCCGGTAAGCTGGGCATCAATAACGGTCATGATGATTATGTGAAGGCACAAGAGGTGGCAAGTGTGTACGCAGGCCATGAGGTAGCGGTTCACGGTGTGGAGCACCGCAATCTGCCCACCCTTACCCGTCACCAGATGGTGCTGGAGCTGGAGGAGGACAGAAAGGCACTGGAAAAGCTCACCGGCGGTATGGTGCAGGGCATGTCCTATGCATTCGGAAGCTACAATGAGGAAATTATGGAAGTGATTAAGACCCTGGGCATTAAGTATTCCCGTACCGTAAATGCCACCCACGGCTTTTTCCCGCCGGCGGATTTCCGCGCATGGCATCCCACCTGTCATCATGATGATAACCTTATGGAAATCGGTGACCGCTTCCTGGATGTACCGGGCTTTAATGAGCTGCCCATCATGTACGTGTGGGGACACAGCTTCGAATTTGGTTGGAAAAAGGACTATTCCGTCATCGAAGAATTTTGCAAAAAGATGG
>CAZOSU010000084.1:0-9458 GCA_964582515.1 uncultured Acetatifactor sp.
AGCTGGGGATGAGTCTCTTTGGCTCCAAGGAAGTGGGTGTTTTTGTGTATATGTGGTTTCAAACAGCACTTCTGGCAGCAGCCTTTGCGGCGACAATTGCTATACTGGCAAAAAGAAAGCTGGATGGGAAGGTGCTTTGGGGAATCCTTGTGTTGTATTTGATAACACCGATTTACAGTAATCTGGCTTCCACAGCAGTGAAGGACGTACCATTTACAGCCTTTACTGTGGGATATTTTATTTGTTACAGTTTACTTCTGGAGACACCGGCGCTTTTAAAAAATATAAAATTTGTGGTAATTTTTGTACTTTTACAAATTGCGGTGATTCTTTTTAGAAACAATGGTTTGCCAATGATATTACTCAGCGGCTTAGGTGCTGTTCTTTTCACATGGAAAAGATATGTGGGAAAAGAAAAACTAAAAGGTATATTGGTTTTTGCAGGTATCGGCGTGATTGTGGGCAGTGTGAGTATGAATCTGCTGGCTGGAGCACTGGATGCAGAAAAGGGTAGTAAAGGAGAGATTCTCTCCATTTTCTTCCAGCAGACTGCCAGATATCTGCAGCTGTACCAGAATGAAATTGAAGTGGAAGAGAAAGAAGCGATAGAAGCGGTATTGGGAAATGTCAGTGAAGTGGCAGCCAGATATGACCCGGATATTTCAGACCCGGTGAAGGCTATGTATAAAAAGGATGCAACCACAAATCAGTTAATAGATTATTTGATGGTGTGGATGAAGGGTTTCTTTAAGCATCCTGCAGTATATTTTGAAGCATTTTTTGCTCATGTATATGGGTGGTTTACTCCCGGAGTGGAAAATTCCATTCGATATGAAACAACCTACGAGGCAATATATCAGGGTGGATTAGTTGAGGGTGCCAATAAAGTTATGATTTTCATCTATCGTTTTCTGGGTCGTATAGAGTTATTTGGAATATTGGAAAATGTTGGCATGGCAGTGTGGGCTCTGTTTTTCTTTACAAATTATCAGAGAAGAGAGGGGAGAAGGCATTACATGATGGCAACATTGCCCCTATGGGTATGCCTGCTGATTTGTATGGCATCGCCCTGTTTCTTCGGACATCCAAGGTATGCGCTGCCCATACTTGCATGCCTTCCCTTTCTGTACGGATTGTTTTTTTCCGGGAAGAAGCAGACAGTTTTTGAGGGAGAGAGGATATCGTAAATGGAGAAAAGGTTTACCAAGGACAGGACCAATGTGGTAAAAGGTCTTGCCATCATCTTTTTACTGATTTATCATTTATTTGAAAATGAATACCTGATTACTTCGTTGGAGGTAAATTACGCTCCATTTGCCCTTTCAGATTTTCTAATGTTTACCGGCTTTGGTAATATCTGTGTGGCGGTGTTTGTATTTCTCACAGGTTTCGGTATTAGTAAGGGACTATATGCCCAAGAAGAGATTTCTGCAAAAGAGGTCTATGGACAGGCTGCCAGAAGATTGTTCCTATTAATGGGGAATTTTGCAGCCATGTTTCTCAGTATTAACCTGCTTTGGTGGAAGTATTTTGATTACACATCCCTGTATGGTCAAGGGAAGCAGGGTATTTTGCATGCACTGACGGATGCAACAGGTCTATCCGTAGTTCTGGATACGCCTACATTGAATCTTACCTGGTGGTATATAGAGCTGGCGTATATCCTGATTCTTCTGGTGCCTGCTCTGGCTTATCTTACAAAAAAGGTGGGGTATCCGGTGATACTTCTGGCATTTATTGCACCAAGTATTCTGAATATGGGAGATGATATGAACCGGTATCTATTCACCGCTGTGTTGGGCGTGGCTGCAGCATACGGTAATTGGCCGGATAAGCTGCTTAATCTGAAGTGGCATCCGGTAGTACGCTGGATGGTAGGAATCGTGGCTCTTGTTTTATGTGTGTTGATACGCCAGAATGCAGCAGTGAAGCAAAGTTATCTGTACTTAGTAGATGCACCGGTGGCACTTGTACTGGTATATGTAGGCGGTGTGCTTTTGGCATCGATACCGATACTGAATAAGGCCTTGGAATTTATCGGAAAACATTCTATGAATATATATCTGGTACATACCTTTTTTTATATGGCATTGTGGCAGAAGTTCATATATCAGTTTAAATATGCACCGGTGATAGTATTAGTTCTTCTGATGGTATGTCTGATGTATTCGGTGGTACTGGAGCTTTTGAAGAAGGGCGCCATAGTGATTTACAAGAAAAGTATAAAGAAATAGAAAATCGCTGTCCGGCAGAAATTCGGGCAGCGATTTTTACATTAGATAAGTTTTTCAGGATTGGTTGCCTGAAAGACCTGCTAATTTTCAAAAATAATAGCAATAGAATTCAGTACAAAAGGAAAAACAAAGCCGCAAAGTAAGGGGTATAAAAAATTACCCAAGGTAATCTCATGGTAAACAACCAGAGAGAAGAAGAGCTGCAGCAGTAAATATACAGCCAATAACTTTAAAGAAAAAATCAGTAGCTTGCGCAGGCGGTATAAGTAAAGCTGCTTCCGGGAGATGGGCATGTATTTAAGTTTTTCCTTTAGCTTGGTAACTCTTCCTTTTTCGGTAAAATGCAGGTAGGGAGTAATGTACATAAAATATCCCAAATATGCAAAGCCCTGAAATAAAAGCAATTCAGAATCATCCATCCCTTGATACGGAAAAGAAAGGAAGAGGCCGTGGAAGAAGAGAAAGATGGCTGCTACAATCCAATAGCCCACATTATCTGCACTCCAGGTGAAAAATTCATTAAAGAAAGCATCTAAAAGCTGTTGTTGTTTTTTATCATAAAGCTTAGCAATCATTATTTTGCCTCTCTTTCTTTCCTAAGTCCGGGAATTACATCCATACTCTCGCCAAAGCGAACCATTTTACCATCTTCAATAATTCCCACATAATCTGTTTTTCGCTCCACCTCGGATTCGATGTGGCTGATCATCAGTACGGAAGCCTGTTCATCTTTGATAATTTCCTGTAAAATCTTGAAAAAGTCGATGCGGAATACCGGGTCCATGCCGGCGGTTACCTCATCCAGAAGATAGATTTTACTGTGATGGGCTATGGCAAAGGCTACCTGGAATTTCATGTACTCGCCCCGGGACATTTTACCACACACCTTCTTAGGAGAGAGGTCCATCTTTTTCAGGCTTTCATGGAACAAATCCATATCAAAATCCTGGTAGAAGATGCCCAGTATCTGTGCATTTTGGTCGGCAGTGCGGTCCAGAAGGAATGGGTTCTCATCGGAGACAAGGCCGATGATGTTTCGCAGGTGGGCGTGATTTTCCTTGATGTCCTGTCCCTGGATGCGGATGGTACCGCTGTAGGAAAATTTTTCTTCCATGATGTAATTAATCAAAGTGGTTTTACCCGCGCCGTTGTTACCGATAAGTGCCATAATATAGCCTGCGGGTAGAGAAAAGCTTATATCCTGTAAACGGAACTTTCCTCTTTTGCCGGTAACGTGTTCAAATTCTAAAATAGTGTTTTCCATAAGTTGTTCCCCTTCAAAAAAGCCTAATAAAGTGCCTGTACCATTTCTGTCAGCTGCTCGCAGGTAAGTCCTGCCTGCTTGGCTTCGGTGATAACCTCGGTAAGGCGGGTTTCCAGCATCATCAGCTGTTTTTCTTTCAGATAGTCGGTGTTGTATTTGCAGACGTAGAAGCCCTTGCCTGCCACGGAGCGGATAAGCCCTTCCTTTTCAAGCTCCTCGTAGGCACGCTTGGTGGTAATGACGCTGACATTTAACTCCGAGGCCAGGGCACGGATGGAAGGAAGGGCTTCATTTTCCTTCAGCTCACCGGTGACGATAGCGTTTTTTAATTGATTTACAATCTGTTCGTAGATTGCCAGGGTTCCCTGGGGTTGGATTATGATTTTCATAGATACCTCTATTTCTTAAGGATAGTTGGTTGTTTCATGGTGTTTTCATAACACAGTGCATTTTCCACGGAGCTGGGCCAGAACCTTAGGTAGTATCTGGTGACGGGCAATGGAATCAGCAGGGTAATGATAAGTAAAAGGAGCTTCACCCACATAGGGTTCGTGATGTCTATAGCACAATAGCCTGCGGTCAGTAGCATACAGGAAAGAATGATAACGGCTTCACATACACTAAAAGCAGTATTCATTGGGATGGAGCGGTAGCCTCTCTGGTCAATATCGCCATAGCCCTTTGCATTAGTACCGGAGCCAAGGAATAATGCAAAAATTGTATTATTTAGCAGAGAACCCAGTGCACACACCCAGTCCATTAATCCAAGGAAAAGAAAAAGTATGATTACAAGGAGGGTAAGAAGAATGGGTACGCCGACACGGATACGACAAGCACTTATAATGTATTTCTTACGCATTTCCTTGCTCATGGGGCAGAGGTACATAAGCTTTGGTAAGCTCATGGGGAAAAGCACGGAGGTGAACATCACAAATATGTTTGGAAAGAGTATCAGGATAGAGATACCTGCCTCATCCGTGTCCCAGCCATTTAAAATTAAAGGAAACATAATTCCAAGGTATAATAAGGAAAGCCATGAACCATTGTGATAGGATTCCTTAATATTCTGCCATTTAAAGGCTCTGATATAATTACGCATCGCTAACTGCATCATGATTTTTTACCTCTCTTTGTCATAAAGTACATCAGCTCTTCGATGGTGGGTACGGTTACCTTTAGGGCATCATAGAGTCTGCTGGGACGATTGATAACCAAGGCTCTGTTGGTAACCTGTCCCTTTTCCAGATAGATGATATCCTCCTTGCGAAGGAGCTTGATTTTGTATTCTTCTCCGGTAACTAACCGGTATTTGTCACGTAAGGACTCGATATCTCCGGTAAAGATGGTTTCGCCTTTTTCCAGATAGCAGATATAGTCTGCAACCCTGTCCAAATCCTCAGTGAGATGGGTGGAAAGGATAATGCTCCTTGTTCCGTCGGCGATGAATTCCTTTAATATCTCAAAGAATTCTGCCCGGAAGGATGGGTCGAAGTTTCCGGTGGGCTCATCCAGGATAAGGAGCCTGGCATCATGGGAAAGTGCAAAAGCAAATTGGAATTTTAGCTTTTCTCCCTTGGACAGCTGCTTGAACTTTTTGCCTGCATCCAGATGGAAGCGGTCTAAATAGGAAAGCAGTGTTTTTTCACTGTAGCTTTTGTAGTATTCTCCGAAGCAGCGTCCGTTTTCCAGTAAGCTGAGACCATTTATAAACAGGTCCTCTAAAAGTACGGTACCTAACTTTTCGCGAATTTCGATTTCGTTGTCTGAGTAGTTTAAACCGTCAATCAGGATTTCTCCTTCGTTTGGCTCGTATAGTCCTAAGATTAAGTGAATCAGGGAGGTTTTGCCTGCTCCGTTTGGACCAATGAGTCCTAAAATGTAACCCTCGGGAAGCTGCAGGGAAATATTTTTCAATTTGAAATTACCTAAGCGTTTACATACATCTTTGATTTCTAGTAACATAATAGTAGCCTCCTAACTGAACACTGTGTATATACCGTGTATCGACTGTATATGTTAATATATACACTCTATGTACGCACATGTCAATAGGATTTTAAATTTTTTGTAAATATTTGTAACAGAAAGGGTTTTATTCGGATATATGGGTGAAAGGAGGGAGCTTGGTGGAAGAGATTTATAGGCAGAATGTCAAAATAGTATATCACTATCTCTATTCTATGTGTAAGGATACCTCCCTGGCAGAGGAACTGACGCAGGAAACCTTTTTACAGGCATTCAAATCCTACGAAAGCTACGATGGTTCCTGTAAGCTTTCTACCTGGCTTTGTCAGATTGCAAAGCACCTGCTTTATCAGACCTGGGAGAAGAGAAGAAAAGAGATTCCGGTGGAATGGGATGAGGAAAGTCTGCCGGAGAGCCGGAGAGATGTGGAGCAGGATGTGCTGATGAAGATTGAGCTGGAGGATGTACTGAAGGATTTGCAGGAGCTGCCCTCTGCCATGCGGGAGGTTATCTGCCTGCGGGCCATTAGTGATTTGTCCTACAGGGAAATTGGACAGATGCTGGGAAAAAGCGAAAACTGGGCCAGAGTGAACTTTTACCGGGGAAAAGAGCTGTTACTTAGAAAAAGGAGGAGAAAGGATGAAGGATTGTAATATTGTAAAGGATTTGTTACCGCTGTACATAGAAGAGCTTTGCTCGGAGGATTCCAGAGAATATGTGGAAAAGCACCTGGAAGGCTGCGTGGAATGTAAGGAAAGCCTTGATTTCCTGAAATATTCAGAGCTGTGTGTGAGTACAGTGGAGAAAAAGGAGATTAATGCATTCCAAAAGTTGGAAAGATATATTTCCGGGAAGATTTTGATAAGCTACTTTTTGTTTCTGGCGGCAATAGTGGTAGGAACCATGGTGCTGATGGGGACCACTGCGTATGCTTCTGCGGGAATATATTATGTGTTAATGCCGGTAATTATGGTAGCTACGGGAGTAACATTTCAAAATGTTTCCACGGTGAATGTAGAAAAAACAATGAAGAAATGGAGATATGTAGCGCCGGGGTTATTGCTTGCCGGCAGCAGTCTTGTGCTTTTTTATACCATGCTTGCGGTAAGTGTAAATGGAGCCATATTGGGGATTCCACTGAATCGGCTTGGTCCTGTGGTAGATGGTATTTTAAAAGTAAATACGACGATATCCATGGTTCTTTTGGTTACACACCTTTATCAAGTAGGAAGAAAACAGGTAAAATACAGCATATGGAGCTGCTTGTCCATACTTTGCATGTTCTTAAGCTTGTTGTATGACAGCTTTTTGAATAATATGAGTGACCCTATTGCTGCCCGAAACTATTTAATTCGCAATACATTATTCATGTATCTGGTGTTTGTGATTGTAATAGCTGGTATGTGGGCTTTGGAAAATAAAAGAGGTAAGAATGCTAGAATTGTAGTTGACAAATAATTCTGTATGGTATAATCTATACCTAAGCAGAGGTTAATCTATATATTTCTTACAACACATCAAGATTCTATGTACCTAGCGAAGTTTCAGGCAAGAGGTCCTGATTCGCATCCCCCTGCGTGATTCACAGTTTGGCAGGGAGGGTTTCTTCCTGCAATATAGGAGGAATATGACGAAAGAGAAGCAGATTTTAAATGACGTGGATTTTGCACGTCTTCAGAGTCTTAAACTGATGGATGATGATTTTATGAATGTATGTTTTCAGGATAATAAGAAAGCAGTTTCTGAAGTATTGAGGGTTCTACTACCGGATAAGGAATTTGTTATCCAATCGGTGCAGACACAGTATGTCATAAAGAATCTTTATGGTCGTTCAGCGGAGCTGGATATACATGCCCGGGATAAGAGCGGTAAGAGATTTAATATTGAGGTACAGCGGGAAGGTAAAGGTGCCAGACCAAAGAGGGCAAGATATCATGCCAGCCTACTGGATGCCAGTAGTATTAAATCCGGGAAGAAGGTAGAGAAGCTGCCGGAGAATTATGTGATTTTCATTACAGAAAAGGATTACTTCGGATGTGGGGAGCCTGTTTATCATGTGAATAGAGTGGTACAGGAGAACAATTTGTTTTTTGGCGATGGCGCATACATATTGTATGTGAATGGCGAATACACAGGAGAGGACCCGGTGGGGTATTTGATGCATGATTTCAGATGTAACAATGTAGAGGACATGT
This sequence comes from uncultured Acetatifactor sp., assembly GCA_964582515.1. Taxonomy (GTDB): domain Bacteria; phylum Bacillota; class Clostridia; order Lachnospirales; family Lachnospiraceae; genus Acetatifactor. Next base: position 7,659 of record CAZOSU010000084.1, read on the forward strand.
ACAGTGATACATTGCGGGAGACTGCCAGATATTTTAAAGAGACTGAGGAGGGACAGGAAAAGATGTGTAAGGTGTGGGATGAGATTAGGCAGGAAGGGATAGAGATGGGGCAAAAAAAGGGATTGCAAAATCTGGTAAATACAATCAAACTATTTTGTGATGATTTTGAAAGTATTTATAAAGCTGTTATACAGAATGAGGATTATAAAATGTTGACAAGGGAAGAGGTAATGGAATATTACTAAATTTTAAAAATTCATCTTCATAAACTGCTTCGGAGTAATCCCCTTGTACTTCCGAAAAGTACGAATAAAATAGCTTTCATCATTGAAGCCGCAGGAAATGGCGGCTTCTTTTAATGTGATATCCTTGGTGGAAAGCATTTCGCAGGCACATTCGATGCGATAATAATTCAGATAATCGATGGGGGTGCGGTCCGTCATACTTTTAAAATAGCGACAAAAATATCTGGAATTCATTCCTGCAATTTTTGAAAGGGAGTCCAATGTAATATTGTTGTAGTAGTTATCACTAATATATTCCAGTACCCTCTTCATGGAAGAAAAACGCTCTAAAAAGAGAGTATCCTTTGGCTCTTCGTAAAGCTGCTCTTCTAAAATAACTCCTAATATCTGATATAGATATCCCTGTACCATAAATTCATAGCCCGGTTTCTTAGAGGCGAGGGTGTAGGATAATTGCTGCACTATGGGCAAAATTTTATCACTGCCTTGCGACAGAAAGCTTAGAATCTTGATTTTGTGATCCAAAATATTGCGAAGCACCTTGGCACAGGCATGATTTTCCTTCATCAGCATCTGCATATCAAACAAAATGCACTCATACACACAATCGCTGGGCGACCCGCCATGCAACATTCCATCCGACACAAAAATTACATCCCCACTATGATATGTACGAATTTCATTATCCAGATTCAAATGAAATGACCCCTCTACAATGTGAATAATTTCATAATACGTATGCCAATGATACTGCATCTCATACCGCGGACTCTTCGGCGTCTGATGATAAAACGCCACCGGAAAATTAAATGTTCCCTGCGTTTTTCTCTCTTTATAATCAATATATTTCATAATCTTATCCCATAATCCAAAAAGTGAATATTGTGCTACTTTTAGATATTATATCACTTATATTTGCAGAATGCAGTAAATATAATGAAATTGGTAGTAGCAAATATTGAATAACCAAAGCGTCACCAAAAAGGGAGGAAAATAAAATGGCAAAGAGCAGATTAATTGGACAGTATCCGGTAATTGGTATCAGACCTACCATCGACGGTAGAAGAGGAGCACTGGGCGTGCGTGAAAGTCTTGAGGACCAGACCATGGGTATGGCACAGGCAGCCAAAAAGCTTTTTGAAGAGAATATCAAGTATTCAAACGGTGAACCGGTGAAGGTAGTTATCGCAGATACCACCATCGGCCGTGTGGCAGAGTCTGCAGCGTGTGCAGATAAATTCAAAAGAGAAGGGGTGGATATTACCTTGACCGTAACCCCATGCTGGTGCTACGGCTCCGAGACCATGGACATGGACCCCATGACCATCAAGGGCGTGTGGGGCTTTAACGGTACCGAAAGACCCGGTGCAGTATACTTAGCTTCCGTGCTGGCAACCCATGCACAGAAAGGACTTCCAGCATTTGGCATTTACGGACATGATGTACAGGATATGGATGACAAGTCCATTCCGGCAGACGTAGAAGAAAAGCTCCTTCGCTTTGCCAGAGCAGCGGTAGCAGTGGCAACCATGAGAGGTAAGTCATACCTTCAGAT